>DATFTS010000568.1:0-1817 GCA_035261645.1 Jatrophihabitans sp.
TCGGCGTCGTCGACGATCGACCAGCCACCCGCGCCTAGGCGACCGGCAAGTTCTTCAGAATCCACCTCGTTACGCGCACACCCCAACGTCAGGACGGCGACGTTGCGGACGGGTTGCGGCACGTCTGCAGGTTACCCGTGAGCTCAGATGGCACCCGACAACATTGCGGCCGATCGGTGCGCCGGTAGCCGGTACCGGGCCATGCACCGCTGAAACGCTAAGCGCAGATCGCTAACGTCACCGTGTGCCTCTCGTCCTCCGCCGTGCGCGTACGCCGGACGTGCCGGCGATCAAGTCGATCGTCGACATCTACGCCGGTTCGGGGCGCCGACTGCTCGCCAAGGAACTCGTCACCCTCTACGAGGACGTCCAGGACTTCCTCGTCGCAGACCTCGACGGACAAGTGGTCGGGTGCGGTGCGCTGCATGTGCTGTGGTCGGATCTCGGCGAGGTGCGCACGCTCGCCGTCCATCCAGACCACGTCAAGGGCCGCATCGGCCGCGAACTGCTCGACGCCCTGGTCGCGACGGCCCGCGAACTCGGGCTGGCCCGGCTCTTCGCGTTGACCTTCCACACCGAGTTCTTCGCCCGGGCCGGTTTCGTCGAGATCGAGGGCACGCCTGTCGACCACGACACCTATGACGCCCTGCGTCGCTCCTACGACCCGGGTGTCGCCGAGTTCCTGAACCTCGAGTACGTCAAGCCGAACACGCTCGGGAACACCCGCATGCTGCTGAACCTGTGAGCCATCGAATCTGCACGAGTCCCGCGTGTCTCACTGGTAACACGAGCCTCAGCCGTTAGCGTCATCAACGGAAGGTGGTGAGCCATGGCGACGCTCGATCGGATCGAACCGGCGTACAAGCCGTGGACGCCGTCTGCCGCCGGTCTGGCGACCGAGGACGACCAGTACGTCGGCAAGCACCGCAGGCCGGGCACGCGCCGACTGTCGTTGTTCGCGATGTTCTACTCCGCGCGCCACCGCCGCGGCCAGTGACCGGATGTCAGGCGGCGCGCCGGTAGGCGCGCACCGACAGCGGCGCGAACACCACAAGAATCCCGATGAGCCACGCCAGGCTCTTCCAGAGATTCGCCTGCACCGGACCACCTAGCGCGAGTGCGCGCATGGTGTCGATCACGTACGTGACCGGCTGGTTGTTCGCGAACGCCTGTAGCCAACCCGGCATCGTCTGGATCGGCACGAACGCCGAGCTCAGGAAGGTCAGCGGGAACAGCCAGATCATGCCGAAGGCCTGCACCGCCTCCTCGTCCTTGATCGCCAAGCCGGTGAACGCCGCGATGCAGGACATGCATGCGCCGAACGCCGTCGCGAGCAACACCATGGCGACCGCCGCCGGAAAGCCGTTCTCGAACCGGAAACCGACTACATAGCCCACGCCGATGATGATCAGGATCGTCACGAACATCCGCCCGGTGTCGGCGACCAGCCGCCCGGCAAGCACCGCCGAGCGCGCCATCGGCATCGAGCGCAGCCGGTCTATCACACCTTTCTGCAACTCCATCGCGAGCGCGATGGCGGTGCCGAACGTGGCGAACGCGGCCGTTTGACCGATGATGCCCGGCATCAGGAAGTTCACGTAACCGCCGCGCACGTGCACCGGGATCGCGCCGCCGAACACGTAGCGGAACATCAGCACGAACAGCACCGGCTGGAGCACCGTGAACGCGATGTAGGCCGGGACCCGCGTCCAGATCATCAGGTTGCGCCGAGCGATCGTGAGCGTGTCGCTGATCGCCCACTTGGCGCGCACGCCGACCGTCGGCGCCGTCGAAGCCGTCCGAGTGGTGAGTTGCGC
>DATFTS010000569.1:0-3314 GCA_035261645.1 Jatrophihabitans sp.
ATATGACACCTCAAGGAGGCACGCATGACGAGTACAGGCGATCCGGCCGGCGTCGGCAGCGGCACCGAGCAGTTCAGCGCACCGGCGAGCCACCCTGCCGTGGCAGGGCGACACCGTTCGTTGCGTGCGCGGATCGCGGCGCTTGTCGACACCCAGACCCCACCGGTGTTCGAGGCCAGTGCCGACCCGACGCTGCTCGCGTTTGCCCAGCTGTTCATCGACTCAGATCTGGCTGCCTTCGACGCGAACAAGCACTTGCGCACCGACGCCTTGTCACCGCTCTACGACTGCGAGACGGAGTCCGTCCGCGAACCCGGCGACGAGCCGGAACTGTTCGTCGTGATCTGGGCGCCGGTGTGGGCGGGCACGGACCCGGTCGCCGGCTTCCGCACCGGCCGCGACTCCGCCTACCTGGGTTCCACGGTCACTGTGGCAATGCCGCAGGACGAGCGGACGGCCGCCCTGCTCATGCTCGTCACGACGTCCTACGTTCACCTGTCCGCGCGTTGGGACGGCACGAGGCTGATGGTGCAGGGAGCGGTCGACGCCGGCGGCGACGAGTTCCGCTTCGTCGAACTGTTTCCAGAAGAAGTCGATCGACTGTCGGCGCGCTGAGATAGCGGCTCGGCGCGGACGGGCCCGGTCCAGCGGCCCGTCCGCGCGCGAGGTTCTCAGACGGCGATGCGTTCTCAGACGGCGATGCGCCCGCCGTCGACCGGCAGGACGGCGCCGTGCACATACGCGGCGTCGTTGCTGGCGAGATAGGTGACGGCGCGGGCGATCTCCTCCGGCAGTCCGGGTCGGCCGGCCGGGGTGGTGGCGGCGAGCTGGTCGAGCGCGTCACCCATCGGGGCCGTTCCTTCAGTGCGGGTCGGGCCGGGACTGACGGCGTTCACCCGGACACCGGCCGGTCCGTACTCGGCAGCCCACGACTTGGTGAGCAGGGTGAGAGCGGCCTTGCTCGACCCGTACAGCGCCATGCCGGCCTGCCCGTACTGCGCCACCATCGTGGTGATGTTGACGATGGCGCCGTGGCCGCGGTCGGCCATAGCCGGCGCGAGTTCGGCGACGAGGAAGAACGGCGCCTTGACATTGATGGCGTAGACCTGGTCGAAGTCTTCGGCGGTTGCCTCGTGCGTGGGGCCGAACGGGAAGATGCCGGCGTTGTTGACCAGGACGTCGACGTGTCCACCGCCGAGCTCGACCGCGGTGCGGGCCAGCTCGCGGGCGCTGTCCTCATCGCGCAGATCGGCGGCGACAAAGTCCGCCTTGCCGCCGCGGGCACGGATAGTTGCCACCGTGTCCTCGCCGCGGGCGCGGTCACGGCCGGAGAGGACGACGTGCGCGCCGCGCGCGGCGAGGTCCAAGGCGACCTCGCGGCCGATACCGCTGTTGCCGCCGGTCACCAGAGCAGTCGAGCCGTCAAATTCGGCAGTCATCAGGGGAACTCCTTCAGATCATCGGTTCATCGGTTGCGGCACCCGTTGCCGGGTTGCCGAGTACGTCAACCGGAGCGAGCACGCCCTGATGCCGGCGAGTCAGCGGCCTAGCCGACAACCGCCATAAGGCCAACTTCTGGCCCGCAGTCGCGCCGGCGCAGAACTGCGCGTGATGCCATATGTCCATGGAGCTGCGGGAACTGCGTGCGTTCGTCGTCGTCGCCGAGCAGGGCGGCCTCTCGGCAGCGGCGCGCCAGCTGCACCTGAGCCAGTCGGCGCTGTCGCAGACGATCCAATCGCTCGAGCGGCAGCTCGGCGTGCAACTGCTCGTCCGCGCCAGCACCGGAACACGCCTCACTGAAACGGGATCGGTGTTGCTGCGCGAGTCGCGCGAGCTGCTCGCGCATTATGAGCGTCTGGTCACGGCAGTAGCAGGCTCGGCGTCCGGCGCGACTGGTGTGTTGCGGATCGGCGTGCCACTCGAGCTGCCGGGCGACCTGCTTCCCGCCGCGGTCGCCAACGTGCGCACTACGTTGCCCGACGTACGGATCCAACTCAGCCACCTGTCCACGGCGGCGCAGCTCGCTGCCTTGCGCTCGGAGCGGCTCGACGTCGGGCTGGTTCGGGAGCGGGCGGCCGGTATCGCCCTCGACGGCACGCTCGTCGTGGAGGAGAACCTCGGCGTTCTGCTTCCCACGGCACTGGCCGACGAACTGGGGGAGCGTGGCGGCGTACGTCTCGAGACGCTCGCCGGCCTGGACTGGATCGGATTCCCGCGCGCGGACAGTCCCGCCTGGTACGACCAGGTCGTGGCGGTGTTGCGCAGCCACGGCGTGACGGTCAACGAGCCGTCCGAGAGCGATCAGGCACTGATTGCCGAGGTCAAGTTCGCAGCGGTCGAGAGCGGTCGTGCGTTCGCGCTTGCACCCCCGGACTGGTCGCAACCGCTGGCCGACGGAATCGTGTGGTGCCCGCTCGTCGGCGCGCCACTGGTGCGCCGCACCTGGGCGGTGTGGGCGGCCGGATCACGTCGGCGTGACGTGGGCGCGTTCGTCGCCGCCCTGGAGCCGCACGAACCCTAACGCTTGTTGACGAACTCTTACCGTTCGACGACGACGCGAATCGTGTGCAGGGACGGGTCTGCCGGATCCGGCGTGACCATGCCGGCAGCCAACCCCGAGCGGAGGTACTCGATCAGCGCGGTCGTAATGCGTTCGCCGGGCAGCACAACGGGGATGCCCGGCGGGTAGGGAGTGACCTGCTCCGCCGCGATGCGTCCGGCCGCCGCGGAGAAATCGATCGCCTCCTTTGCAGCGAAGAACGCCTCCCGGGGCAGCATGGCCGGCTCGAGTTCCAGATCCTGCTCGTCCGGCATCTTCACGATCTTCGCTGCAGGCAGGGATCCTGCGGCGGCGGCGAGGGCATGCAGCGCGTCGAGAAGTCGCTTGCCGGTCTGTTCGTCGTCGGCCATCGACAGGGTGGCCTCGATGCGGCGGTGGTCGCTCATCCCGGTGTCAATACGTTGTTCGCTGCGCAGCCAGTCTGCCGCGGTGTAACCGTTGATGCCGAGGCCGCTCACGTCGATGACGACGTGCAGCGGGTCCAGGTCATGCGACGCCTGTACCCCGAGGAACTCGTCCCGCAGCACATGCAGACCTTCGATCTCCTCGATCTCGCGGCGCAGACCAGCGCCGAGCTGCAACGCAGCGTCGAGCAGTTCGTGACCGCGTTCGACCATCTGGCGACGCCAGCCGTCCATCCCGGCGTAGATCAGCACGTTCGGGCTGGTCGTCATCAGCATGTCCGCGCACGCGGACAGCTGAGCGGGGTCGACGAGCTCGCCCTGCAGATGGAACACCGAGCCCTGCTCGAAGC
>DATFTS010000570.1:0-7770 GCA_035261645.1 Jatrophihabitans sp.
TGGTCGGCCGGCGAGCACCGGAGCCGTCCCGTTGTTCCGGTAGGCAAGCGAGATGAGCAAAAGGTAGGTCGAGTTCTCCATCAGCGACAGCCCCATGACGATCTTCACGAGGTTGCGCCGGCCGAGCACGCAGGTGAGGCCGAGGCAGAAGAGCAGCGCCGCTGCGAGATAGTTCCCCACGATCATGTGCGGCTGCCCGGGTCGTCGTTGTCGTCGTTGTCGTCCGAGTCCGGCGCCCACTCGTGCTTGATGCTCAGCATCGCGAAGATGGCGACCGTGATGCCGGTGGCCACCTCGATCAACTCGGCCAGCGAATTGAGCTGCAGCGTGCCGCCCGACCTGATCGTTTGCTGCGGCGCGAGCGGCAGCCAATTGTCGAGGAACGAGTGCTTGCGGATCAACCCGACTAGGCCCACCGCAATCAGCAAGGCGGCGCCGAACATCTCGATCGGTTCGAGTAGCGACGGCCGGACGACGCGCCGAACCGCACGGTGGCCCAATCCTGCGTAGAGCAGGATGACGACGCCGGACAGCACCACGCCGGCCGGGAACCCGCCGCCTGGCGTGTAGCCCCAAGCGGCTTGGTAGATCCCGGCGACGATCAGGATCGGCGCGGCTGCCCGGGCGACGACCCGCACCACCACCGTCATCGCCGCAGCGCGCTCGGGCGCCGGCGTGCCCAGCGGGTCGCTGTCCGTGTCGTCCGGAGCCGGTGCCTCTTCCTCCTCCTGTTTCTCCGCCTCGCGCGCCACGGTCTCACCCGGGTTCGCCCCCTCCGCTGGATCGGCCTGCCGCTGTTCGCTCAGGCCGGCGCTGGACTCCCCCACGTATTCATGACGGGGCTCTCGGCCGCGCGTGAGCACGACCGTCGCCATCACCGCGGCGAGGAGCAGGAACGTCTCACCGAAGGTGTCCCAGCCGCGGCTACCGTAGACGATCTCGTTCACCGGCTCGGTGGTTCCCCACTTCGGTAATGCGATCTCCATGGCGTGCCGGGCGATGGCGGTCAGCCCGCGACCGGCTCTGGGCAGGCCCACGGCGGCGGTCACCAACACGCCCAGTACCGCGCCGACGAGTAGCCCGGTGATCAAGGGGCGGTGCCAACGCAGATCGCTGCGTCCGGCCGCGCTCTCAGCCACGCTGCTTGCTCTCGTCCTCGCCCAGTTCCCCGCGGTCGGCAACGTCGGTGCGCAGTTTGCCGATGGCGATGAGATAGAGAACCGGCAGCGCGATCGTTCCGACTGTGACTTCACAGAGCGCGACGTCGGGCGCCGAGAGGACGACGAACAGCACCGACATCACAGTGCCCAGCGCGGACAGCGCCATCACGGACCCACTCAGGTTCCGCAGCGTGACGACCAGCACGCCGCCAGCCAGGATCAGCGCGAGGCAGAGGTAGTCGAGGACCCATAGCTCAGTGCTCATCGTCGCGGCCCCCCGCCACCTCGTCGACGACGGCGCCGCGCCACATCGGCACGCCGGTCTTGTAAGCCGCGCGCGCAAGCGCGTGCGACGCGATGGGGTTCACCATGAACAACAGCACGGCGACGATCAACGCGCGCGAGCCGTAGGTGGTCAGCGGACCCTCGCCGACCGCGACCGCGACGAGCAGCGGTAGTGCGCCCATCGTCACCGTCTTGGACGAGCACTGGATGCGGCTGTAGACGTCGGGCATGCGCAGGATGCCGACCGCCCCGCTGAGGGAGAAGAACACTCCGATCGCGCACAAGACGATCACCGCTGCCTCTCTCACAACAGTCCCCTTTCCAGGTACCGCGCCCACACGATGGCGCCGAGGTAGCTGAACGAGCACAACCAGATGGCCGGGTCGAGGTAGATGACCCGTTGAGCGAACGCGCCGAAGAACAGCACCGCGATCCCGCATTCGGTCGAGATCGTGTTCAACGCGACGATCCGGTCCGACACCGACGGACCGCGCGCCACACGCACCAGTAGCAGCGCGATGATCACCAATTCTGCGATACACACTGCGGCGTAGACGTGCGTCATCGAGGTCTCCTCACCCGAGCGATCAGGTCTTCCACAGGAGCATTGATGTGCTGGGCCGGGTCGTCGTCCGGGACCTCCACCGCGTGGTACTGCATCAGGTGCTTAGCCCGATCGAGATCGACGAACTGGTTGTCGACGATGAGCGATGTGATCACCGCTGTGGCAGCGATCTCGCCGTCGGTGCGTGCCGTCGACCAGACGACGACCATGCCGCTGTGTATCGGCAGCGACGGCGACCAGATGCGCCGAGCCAGGCTGACGTTTGCGCGCACGATGTTGACCACTGCGTAGCCGATCAGGCGCACGATCCAGTACAGCCGCCGCGGCGCCAGCAGCTGCCAGGGGGCGACGGCCGCACCGAGCGGCGCGAGCGTCAATCCACAGAGCAGCGCGAGCGTGCCTCCGAAGATCAACTGCTCAGCGGTGGCAGTCCAGGTGATCAGCAGCCACACCACGTACGCCCACGTCCCGATCGCGATCGCGCGATGGAGGTACTGCCCGGTGCTCACCTGCTCTCCCGGACCACGTCGCGGGGGTCCTTGTCCGTGCGCAGGCCGAGGAAGCGAGGATGGCGAAGCATGCCCTCGCGCGTCCACTCGGTGAACCCGATCTGCGCCACCAGTTCCGGCCGCGCCCAATGCACGTCTCGCTCGCGGACCTGGTTACGACCGAACGGAGAGGTCGGCACTTCGAGCTGACGTAGCCGCTCGCTCAACCTGCGCAGCATCGCGGTGTCGAATCCGGTGCCCACCTTGCCGGCGTACACGAGCACGCCGCCGTCGTAGTAGCCGATCAGCAAGGCGCCGAACCCGGTGCGGCTGCCCTTCGGGTCCGTCCACCCGCCGATCACGAACTCCTGGTCGCGGACGCACTTGAACTTCAGCCAGTCGCGCGAGCGCCCGCTCGTGTAAGGCGAGGCCGCGCGCTTGGCGATGACACCCTCGTCGCCGCGCGCGCAGGCGGCGCGGAACGCCTCCTCACCCGCACCGACGCGGTGCGTCGTGAACCGCAATGGGTCGGCGAACTTCACTGCCTTGCGCAGCAGCTTCTTCCGAGTGAGCAGGGGCAGTCTCCGCACGTCGTAACCGGCCAGGTACACGACGTCGAAAACGTAATAGAAGACCGGGATGCCCGTCGCCAGCGCGGCATCCGGGTCGGATATCCCAAGGCGGCCCTGCAGCCGGGCGAAGCTCGTGCGCCGACCCTCGAACGCCACTACCTCGCCGTCGGTGATCATCTCGTGCTCGGCCTGGTTGGACACCGCGACGGCTATCTCCGGGTAGGTGCGACTCAGGTCCTGGTCGTTGCGGGACAGCAGCCGCACGCTCCCGCTTTGATCGCGACGCGCGAGGCAACGTACTCCGTCAAACTTTCGTTCGAAGATCCAGTCGGGACGGGAGAAGCGCTCCTCGGTGAGGGTGGCAAGCATCGCCGCCACCGTGGTCGGCAGCGGCGATTCGCGCAGTTGCTCGCGCTCGGCCCGGCTCAGCCCTTCGAACACACCATCAGTGGGATCCGGATGGCCGCCACTCGCGCCGATAGCCTGCATGTTTGTCGTAGGGCGTGGCAAGCACGCGCAGCATCTCGGTGGCCTGGTCGCGGATCGCCTTCTCGAACGGCTGGTCACGCAGTACCAGGAGCTGTTGCAGCGCACCGATCAGCCGGCGCTTGACGGCTGCGTCGGCCTGCATCCGGTGGATGGACCGAACGCCGGTTCCGTCCTCCTCTCCGTGCTCACGTTTGGCCAACCGCTTGATCTCGACACCGTCATCATCGACACGGGCGAGCAGGAATCGGACCAGCTCCTGGGAAGTACGACTAACGACGCTGGGGGCGGACACCGGCACGTTCGCTCCTGAGAGACTGCCCCGCGCGACTGTTTGGTCGAGGTTGCGGCACCTATGTACCCAGATCGGCACTCAGTCGAACGTCACGTCGACGACCAGAGGTCGATGATCGGAGATCGACATCGGTGGGGCGCAACACGCGATCGGCCGAATGTCCGGGTCGTCGACGAGGACGTAATCGAGCTGGCGCTCCGGCTCGTCAACCGGATAAGTGCGCAACCGGGCCAGCGAACGCATGCCGGTACTTCTCTCCGGTCCCGGCGGCGTCATGTTCAGGTCACCCATCAGGATCCGCGGCGAGGGCATACCGGAGAGATCCCGGCGCAGCCGGCGCAACTGGACGTGGTTCCATCCGGGTACGAAGGAGAGGTGCGTATTGGCCACGGTTATCAGCCCGGCCGGGCTGTCGAGCTGAGCTACGACCACTGCGCGCGGCTCCTCACGCACCATCATCACCCGGCCAGGCCCGGGCAGGTACATCGGAAAGCGCCCGGGGATGCGCGGCAGCCGCAGCGTCTGCCAGGTGATCGCCGGGTACCGGGACAGCAGCGCGACGCCGTACGCCGCGGTGCCCGGCCGCTCCCCACCGGTCGCTGCGATCCAGGTCGCGCCGGGAGTGCCGGACAGCGCCGCGACGAAGCGATGGCTCGCCGCGCCCATCGCCTCGGCGGCAATGGCGGTCAGGTCGGCGAGGTCCGAGCGCGGCTGCTCTACATCCACTTCCTGCAGGGCAAGGACGTCGGCGTCGATCGTCCGCACGGCGTCGTGAAGTTGGTCGACGTGAACCCGGCCGTCCTTCGGCGAGCGCGCGTGCAGGATGTTGAAGGTCGCGAGCCGCATGGCACTGATCTACCCAAGACGAGCTGTGCTGGAGAGGCAACGTGACCCAACGACAGGAACAGCTGCGCCTTGCGCTCAAGCGCGCCGCCTCCGCGCTCAAGCAGCAGGGCCCGCAGTTCGCGCTTGGCGGCAGCTACGCACTCTGGGCACATGGCGCGCCCGAACCGCTCAACGACGTCGACCTCGTCGTCGCCGAGGACGAGATCGAGTCGGCGGCCAAGACGCTCGCCGCGGCTGGGTTCGACATAGAGCGGACGCCGGAGGACTGGCTGTTCAAGGCCCACTACGAAGACGTCGTGGTAGACGTGCTGCACCGGCTCAACGGCCACCCGATCGACCATGACCTGCTGGCCCGCACCGACGAGTGCGAGGTGCTGGCGATCAGGATGCCGGTGCTGCGGCCCACTGACCTGGTCACCGTCAAGCTCATGTCGCTGTCTGAGCACTACTGCGACTTCGAGATGCTGCTGCCGGTGGTGCGTGCCGTCCGCGAGCAGCTCGACTGGCCGCGCATTCGCACCGAGACCTCCGCCAGCCCGTTCGCGGTCTCGTTCCTCACGCTCACCGACCTGCTTGGCATCAGCGCGCCCGACGCGCCGCCGGCCGCCGCGTCGTGACGCTACCTTCGGGGGCCACCCGGGTATCGGCCATGTATGGCTGAGCGTTTCGCAGTGATCACGGGAGCGTCGAGCGGCATCGGGCGCGAACTCGCCCACCAGTTCACCCGGCACCGGTTCGACGTACTGATCTGCGCGGACGACGGCGAGATCTACGAAGCGGCGCGCGCGATCGCTGAACCCGGCACCGAGGTGATCCCGGTGCAGGTCGACTTGCGTACGCCGGACGGGGTCGAGTCGCTCTACCGCCGGATCAAGGAAACCGGGCGTCAAGTGGACGCGCTCGCCGTCAACGCGGGGGTCGGACAGGGTGGTCGGTTCGTGGAAAGCCAGCTCGACGACGCGCTGTCCATCGTTCGACTCAACGTGGAGTCCTCGGTACATCTCACCTGGCTGGTGCTGCGCGAGATGGTTGCGCGCAACCAGGGCCGCATCCTGGTCACGTCGTCGATCGCGTCGATGATGCCGGGCTCGTATCAGGCGGTGTACAACGCGTCGAAGTCGTTCCTGCAGTCGTTCGCCGAAGCGCTGCAGGCAGAGCTTTCGGACAGCGATGTGACGGTCACATCGCTGATGCCCGGGCCGACGGAGACGCGCTTCTTCCAGCGCGCAGACATGGCCCACAACACTCGCGTCGGGCGCAGCTCGAAGGATGATCCGACGCAGGTCGCCGCGCAGGGATTCGCCGCGCTGATGGCGGGCAAACGACGGGTCGTGGGCGGCGGTGTCGCGACGCATGCGCAGTACGTCGCGTCCACGTTCCTGCCTGACCGCATGAAGGCGGCGCTGCATTCGCTGATGGCCAAGCCGCTCAAGCGAGCCGGCTGACGCGATCACGCGAGCGGCAGCGGACGAGTCGGAAACCTGTTCATCGGGATCCGGTTGGGCACGTCGGTCACGCCGGCGCCGGCGAGGTATTGCGCCGCCACCTTGATCAGCTCGATGGCCACCCGCTCGCCGGGGCACCGGTGCCCGGTTGCCACCTCGCCGCCGCCCTGGGGGACGTAGACATCGGGGTCAGGTTCGACTCCGGCGAAGCGTTCGATGTCGAAGCCGTCCGGGCCGTCCCAGTACACAGGATCGTGCAGGTTGCCGTACACGTCGAGCATTACCCGGCGACCCGGCGGCAACAGTCGACCTTGGTACACGACCTCTCGCCGCACGCGTGCCGCAAGCATGGGCACGAACGGGTAGTAGCGGCGCACCTCATCTGCGAAGGCCTCGTGAGCCGCGTCGTCGGATCGGCTCATCCGATCGCGCAGCCGAGGGCGGGTCTGGAGGGCGTGCGCCGTGAACGCCACGAAGTAGGCGACGGCAACGGTCGGGCGTAGCACGTTGACGAGTTCAACCGCGGCGACCTTCGCCGGCAGCAGCGCGCCTTGCCGATCGGTGTAGTTGGCGATGACGTCCAGCGGGCTGCCGGGCTCGACCTGCCGGTGTCCGCCGCGCGCCCGCCGCACCAACCTGCGCGACCAGCGGTCGACGCGGCGCCGGGCGCGCCGAGCGCGCACATAACGCGGGCCGATCGAGCCGAAACCGTCGACGATCGCTGCGAGATCGCGGCCCAGCCTGCGGTCGACCGCGTTGGCGGGAACGCCCGCCCACCGACACACCGCGGCGCAGTGCACCGCCGCCGCCTCGTCGAACACCGCGACCGGGTCATGTGCAGCCTGTCGTGCCGGCGAGCGCCAAATTTCGTCGGCCGTGGCCGCGATCTCCTCGGCGGCCGACGGTGTGAGCAGGTGCACGAACATCGCCTTGCGGTGCCGGTGCTCGTCGCCGTCGAGGCCATGCACGGCGCCGTCCCCGAAGAGGGTGCGGCGTAATGGCCGGGGCAGGGCGCCCTCGCGCTGCATGATCGCGTCGTTGTAGAACAGCGTGACGCCGGCCGGGCCGGAGAGGACCGTGGTGCGCTCGCCGAGCAACCGGATCTCGGCGGTGCCGTAGCCGCCCCAGCGCTGGCGTAGATCGAGAAGGTAGGAATATCCGCGTCGGAGTAATCCGGCGCTGCGATCAATGGCGGCGTGCTCTGCGGTGCCCGCCTTCGGCGGGTTGCGGCGCGTCGTCTGACTGGTCATCTCGCGGCCTCCGTCCCCTGCCTACCCAGTGGCCTGAGAGGGTTACCGGCGTCGCGGTGTGAGCGTGATCGCCGGATGGGGAACGCTGTGCGCGATGAGTGACCACCAGAACCTGCAGACCGCCGTCCGGGACTGGACGAAGCAGCAAGCCGCCTCCTACCGCAACGGCAACGACCGCCCGCTCGGCGGCTACCTGAAGCTGATGTCCGGCTACGCCAGCGGTGCCGCCGCGGCCGCGCTGGCGGCACGGTTGACCGGTCGCAGTGCGCCGCGGCTTTCGCCGTGGGACGTTGCGCAGCTCAGCGCTGCCACCCACAAGCTGAGCAGGTTGATCGCGAAGGACCCGGTGACCAGCCCGATCCGCGCGCCGTTCACCAC
>DATFTS010000571.1:0-5773 GCA_035261645.1 Jatrophihabitans sp.
CCTCGGTCTCGGCCCAGTAGATGTCGTACGCGTGCGCCTCACCGTGCGCGACGCGTCCCGGCGCCAGCACCTCGCCGACGATGACGGTCGCCGCTGGATCGGCCTGTACACAGGTTCGCTGGAAGAGCCGCGAGCCGCGGAACGGCACGACGGGATCGGGCAGGTATTCGAGTACCGCATCGGCGGCCACCCGCAGGTTCACCAGTTGCGTGACGTAGTCGGTGCGCGAGGTGAAGACCTTCGTGGCGGCCTGGGTGGTGACGTGCGCCGCCGTGCCAGGCGCACACGTCACGTCGATGCGGTAGCGATCACCTTGCACCAGCCCGTCCCCGAACTGCTGCAGGTAGACGAACGCCATCCCGGGCAGGTTCGGGTCGAGGTAGATCGGCCGGTAGATGTGCAGCGGCGCGCGCTGATGCAGTCGCTCAATGCGCGTCACGCCGTTGTGTGGCGCCAGCGCGATGTCCAGCGTCCCAACCTTGCCGGCTGCGCCCGCCCCGAGCCCGCCTACGACCGGGCCGGTGAACGACTCGAACTCGGCGGGGAGGTCCGCGGGCGTGTACCAGGCGGGATCGGCGCGGTGCTCGAGCGACCGCATCATGGGACGCGGCTGGCGTGGGTGGCGGAGTGCTGTGTGATGACGTCGTCGATCCGGTCGGTGACGTCGGGCAGCCCCTCGCCGGTGAAGCAGTTCGTGAGCACGAACGGACGCGCGCCGCGTACCTGCAACGCGTCGCGCACCATGACTTCGATGCTGGCTCGCACGTGCGGGGCGAGGTCGATCTTGTTGATCACGAGCAGGTCGGATCCGGTGATGCCGGGGCCACGCTTGCGCGGGATCTTGTCACCCTCGGCGACGTCGATGACGAAGATGTAGAAGTCGGCGAGCGCCCGGCTGAACGTCAGCGTGAGGTTGTCACCGCCGGACTCGACCAGTACGACGTCCGCGTCCGGGAATCGAGCCGTCAGATGGGCGATGGCGTCGAGGTTCATGGTCGGGTCGTCGCGGACCGCGGTGTGCGGGCATGAACCCGTCTCGACGCCGACGATTCGCTCGGCGTCCAGCACCCCGTCGAGCGTGGCCTTGACGTGCTTCGCGTCTTCGCTGGTGAAGATGTCGTTGGTGACGACCACCGGCCGATGGCCGGCTTCGAGCAGCCGCGGCACCAGCGCCTCGATCAGAGCGGTCTTCCCGGAGCCGACCGGACCGCCGATCCCGATGCGGACGATGCCCGGCGGACGGTCGTCGCCGGAGAGTTCCTCATCCGGCAGGACATCGTGGTCGTGGCTATGCAGCACGGTGACAACACTCCTTCCTCAGCTGGCGAAGAGGCGGAGTTCCGCCTGTTCGTGCCGCATGGACATGACGTCCAGGAACGGCGTGGAACTGGAGATCTGTGCGACAGTTCGACCTGCCGCCTCCCGTGCCGCCGCGGCGATCACCGGCCGCGCCCGATGCAGGATGTGCTGCGCGGCGCGGTGATCGGCGAGCCCGAGCCGGACCGATGCACTGACCAGGCCGGAGCTGAACGCGTAGAGCTCGCCGGCGACTGCGGAGAGCATGGGCACGCCGAGCACCGCGGTGATGAGTCCGAAGGCGGTGGCGTGGTGGCCTTCCGCGCGCCCGGTGTCGGCGCGGTGGGCGTAGTCGGCGACCACCGGCTCGTCGAGCATGGCGGATGCCGTCAGCAGTAACGCGCGTCCGGTGCGGGTTGACGCGTAACGCGCCTCAGCCGGGAGCTTGATCGCGGTCAGCCGGTTCTCGACGCGGAAAATGGCGTCCCAGTCGACGCGACCGTGGCTGTCCACCGCGCGGTGTACGCAGGCGATCGCCGCACCGTCGGACGGTCCGACACCGAAGCGAACGGCGTCGGCGAGCAGCCGGGTCAGCGCGGTCCGCCGCCCGCGCGTGCCGAGGTGGCCGTCCTGCGCTACCGCCTCAAGACCGTACGAGAGTGTGTACCGCCCGCTGGGGAACGCCGAGTCGGCCAGTTGCAACACCGAGAGATAGCTCAACAGCGCATCGCCGGACATCAGACGATGTAATAGAGCTGGGCCAATGACACCTCGTCGGTCGCCTCGACCGTGGCGGGCCGGCCGTCGACGCGCACCTGGTAGGTCTCCGGATCGACGCTGATGTCCGGCGTCGCGTCGTTGCGCAGCATCTGTGCCTTCCCCACGGTGCGGCAGTGCCTGACCGGCTCGATCCAGCGGTCGAGTGCCAAGCGCTCCGGCACGCCGGCGGCCACTGCAGCCTGCGACATAAAGGTCATGGACGTCCGTCCGGCTGCCCGGCCCTGCGCGCCGAACATCGTCCGCAGGAGCACCGGCTCCGGCGTCGGTATGGACGCGTTCGGGTCGCCCATGATGCCGGCGGCGATGAATCCGCCCTTGATCACAACCTTGGGTTTCACGCCGAAGGTGTTCGTCGGCCACAGGACGATGTCGGCCACCTTGCCCGGCTCGAGTGAGCCGACGAGATGTGCGATGCCATGCGTTCGCGCCGGGTTGATCGTGAGCTTCGCCAGGTAGCGCAGGATCCGCTGGTTGTCGTTCTCGCCCGGATCGCCGTCGAGCGTTCCGGTCAGCTTCTTCATCTTGTCCGCGGTGCGCCAGCACGTCGCGACGGTGTCACCGATGCGACCCATCGCCTGCGAGTCCGACGAGTACATGCTTAGCACGCCGAGATCGTGTAGCACGTCCTCGGCTGCCTCGGTCTCCGCGCGGATCCGCGACTGGGCGAACGCGATGTCCTCCGGATTGCCCGGGTTGAGGTGGTGCGTCACAACGGTCATGTAGAACAGGTTGTCCGTGGTGTCCGTCGTGTACGGCCTGGTCGGATTGGTCGAGGACGGCAACACGTGCGGCAGCGCCGCAATGGCGATCATGTCCGGCGCGTGACCGCCACCCGCACCCTCGGTGTGGTAGCTGTGGATCGTCCGGCCGTTGATGGCGGCAACAGTGTCGGCCAGATAGCCACTCTCGTTCAACGTGTCGGCGTGCAACGCCACCTGCACGTCGTACTCGTCCGCGACACTGAGCGCGCAGTCGATCGCCGCGGGCGTTGCGCCCCAGTCCTCGTGGACCTTGAGACCACACGCGCCGGCTTGCACCTGTTCGGCCAACGCCTCCGGTCGGCTGCTGTTGCCCTTGCCGAGAAAGCCGATGTTGACGGGCAGCCCCGCGCTCGCCTCGAGCATGCGCGCCAGGTTCCACGGCCCAGGCGTGCAGGTCGTGCCCTTCGAGCCGTCGGCCGGGCCGGTTCCGCCGCCGATCAGCGTGGTGACGCCGTTGGCCACCGCGTGGGGAACCTGCTCCGGCGTGAGGAAGTGGACGTGGGTGTCGACCGCGCCGGCTGTCGCCACCAGCCCCTCTCCCGAGATGACCTCGGTGCCGGCGCCGACGATGAGACTCGGATCGACCCCGTCCTGCAGATAGGGGTTTCCCGCCTGACCGACGGCCGCGATCCGGCCGTCCTTGATGCCGATGTCCGCCTTGACGATGCCGAGCACAGGATCCATGACGATCACCGACGTGATCACCATGTCCAGCGCCCCGGCGTCGTTGCGCAGTCCCGGTGCCTGACCCATCCCGTCGCGCAGCGACTTACCACCGCCGTAGATCGCCTCTTCGCCAGGCGTGATCAGGCTGCGCTCGACCTGGGCGATCAACGAGGTGTCGGCGAGCCGGAACCGGTCTCCGGCGGTCGGACCATAGAGCGACACGTACTGCTGTCGCGGCACGGTGCTCACGGCGTACGCCCGAGGCCGACCCCAGCGAAGCCCAACTGCGCGGCCAGCTCGATCGCCCGGCGGACGCTGCGGGGCTCGGAAAGGGAGCCGTTAAGCAGGTTGTTGAACCCGATCACCCGCCCGAGCCCGCCGAACTCCACGAGATCGACCTGACGCTCGTCGCCGGCCTCGAACCTGATCGACTGGCCGGCCGGTACGTCCAACCGCATGCCCAGCGTCGCCGGACGGTCGAACTCGAGCACGCGATTCACCTCGAAGAAGTGAAAGTGCGAGCCGACCTGGATGGGCCGGTCACCGGTGTTGCGCACCGCCATCTGCAACGTCCGCCGTCCCGCGTTGATCTCGATCGGCTCGTCGGAAGGTAACCACTCGCCGGGTATCACCGCGTCCGCCTCCAGTGTCACGGGATGGGGTTGCTGACCGAGACCAGCTGGGTACCGGTGCGAAACGTGGCCTCCACCTGCACCAGATTGATCATTTCGGCGACGCCGTCCAGCACGTCGTCGCGGGTAAGCACCTGGTGGCCGAGTTCGATGACGTCGGCCACCGACCGGCCGTCGCGCGCGCCCTCGAGCAGCGCCTCAGTAATCACCGCGATGGCTTCCGGGAAGTTCAGCTTGAGGCCTCGTCCGCGCCGTCGCCGCGCCAACTCGGCCACCTGGTAGATGACGAGTTTCTCGACCTCGCGCGGGCTCAACATCATTGACGAAACCCACGTCTCGATGCGCGGCGCCACCGCACCATCCATACTCACGGGATCAGAAGCCCGCGAGCCCTTGCGAGCTGTTGTACGGGATCGTGGCGCTAGTGACCTCCTCCAGCATTCCGTCCGGCTGCGTGCGATACCCGATCAGCTTCGAAGCGTTCCCGTAGATCTGGTACAGGTACGCACCGTCGGGAGTGAGCCAGTTGTCGCTGGGACCGCTGCTGACGGTGCCGTTGAGTGCACGGAACCGGCCATCGCCCGGAACCTTTGGGCACGCCGGATCCTTGGCGACCGACAGCACGTTGCCGTCGAGTCGGTAGGTGGTGATGTAGCTGTATCCGAAGTTGGTCGCGTACACCGTCTTGTCGTCGGGGCTGATCGCCAGCCAGCACATTTCGGAGGGCAGGCCGGCGGATGTGTCGCACTTGGCGACGGGTCCGGTGGCGACCTTGCCGTCAGAATCCAGCGTGGCGAGCGACAGCCCATCGGCCACGGCATACCCGATGACGAAGTGGTTCGGGCGGTTGTTCAGGAACAGCGGGAACCACGGCGAGCCGCCGCCGCCGTCCTGGAGCATGGCGTTGCCCAGCGCCCCGTGGCTGTTGACCGGGAACACCACGAGCCCGTCAGGGTCCGGCGCGTTGGACGCCACCGAGTGCGGCGGTTCGCCGTTGTGCGAGACCCACAGGATGGGCGAGCCATCCGGGTTGGGTTTCGCCGGCTCGTCGAACGTGGTGCCGACGATCAGGAACTTGCCATCTGGAGACAGAGTCACCATCGTCGCCACGCGGTTGGGCTTTTGCGGCGTGTTCACGGTGTAGCGCTCCGGCCGCGCGGTCAGCCGGCCCTCGTCGTCGACAGACATCAGCCGAACATGGTCTGGACCGAGGGAGTGCAGCACGAACAGCGTCCCCGTGGACGCGTCGTACTGCAGTGACTTGGCGCTTCCACTCTTGCCGGCCACGACGTTGCCGGTGCGCTTGACGTCGATCACCGTCAACTTGCCGTCGACGCTCACCGAGAAGCTCGACACGGAGTTGTCGCCAGCGTTGGTAGTGAACAAGAACCGCGAGTCCGGGCTCAGGATGACGCTAGACGCGCCCTCGAAGGGGTTCGGAGTGCTCTCCCGGTTGACGATCGGGTTGTATCCGCCTGATCCGCCCCCGCCGGTGGGGACGCGTTCAAGTTCGGTGATCGTGCCGTCCGCGCCGCGGGCGTAGTGGATGATCCCGTTGGTCAGTTCGTTCGTCTGCAGGTAGAGGTGCCCAGCAATCATGCCCGGCACCGTGGGGCTCCCCATCGATTGCTGATCAGA
>DATFTS010000572.1:0-4201 GCA_035261645.1 Jatrophihabitans sp.
TGCGCGGCCAACCTGCAACCGCTCTGCTCCCGACACCACCACCTCAAACACGAAGCCGGCTGGAGCGTCGAACGCGAGATCGACGGCTCCACCACCTGGATCAGCCCGTCCAACCGCAGCTACGTCAAACCACCCGAGGAACTGCCCCGCGACACCACCATCCACCCAGACGACGACCCCCCACCGTTCTAACTCGGTGTGCCCTGTGCGTCTGCGCGTGTCGGCCAGCGATTACAAGCGCTGCTGCACACCCATGTACCCCGTCCACGGCGTGATCTGGGGTACGGCTGCAAGCGCTCCCTAGCGGGGCGGCCCATTCGGTGCCGGGACCGCTTCCAAAATCTCGACCTCGTCGCCGACCGCGATCTCCGCAAAGGGCGTGTCCGGGATGATGTTCATCCCGAACCACGTCTCGCCATCCCACCGTCGGTAGCGCGCCAGCGTGGAGATCGGCTCCTTGCCGCGCTCGGCCGTATCGGGGTCGGTCATCGTCATCGTGCAGCGATCGCAGCCCTTCACGACGCGGAACAGCGCCTCGCCGACGCGGATGCGCCGCCATCCGTCCTCTTCCCACGGCCGCGTTCCCGCGATAACCACGTTCGGACGGAACCGTGTCATCGGCAGCGGCCCCTCGTCGGCCCGTGGACCCTCGGCGATCCAGTCGTTGAGCATGTCGAGCGACGACTGGGTGGCGAGCAGAAGGGGATAGCCGTCGGCGAAGGAGACGTAGTCCGACGGCTGCGCGAAGACCGGGTTGGGACGTCGGCGCGTGGGGTCGTCCAGATAGACGAGCCGTACCGACTTGCCGATCACCTTGCTGAACCACGCCGACGCGGCAGGCGACGCGGCCGCCGCGACCAACTCGCTCTTCCAGACGCGCACGGGCAGCACATCGTCGCGCTCTGGCACGTCGACGGAGATCGGCGCCGCATCAGGGCCGGTGACATCCAAACCACCGTCCGGCCGCGGTGCGGGGGTGACGAGCATCAGGGACGGATGCTCACGGGCGGTGATGAAGACGCCGTCGTCGTCGACGAGCAACCAGCGCCGGTCGCCGGCCAGCCCCCACGGCTCTACCGTCGCGCGCTGCACGCCGTGCCCACGGCATGACTTCACCGGGTAGCGGTTGATCGCACTGAGCACGGGGACAGGCACAGGCACGGGCACCCGCCCAGCTTAGAGACGGTCGACCCGTGAACAGGAGCACGATAGGCATGTGTACGCGATCGCTGAACAGGTGAAGAACTGGGCCGATGCCGAGCGTCCCGTCCACGTCGCGACCGTCGTTGCGACGCAGGGATTCAGCTCGAGGGAACCTGCGGCGTCCGCAGCGTGGACGGACGGCGCACCCGCAGTCGGCCGGCTCGTCGAGGGCATCGCGCCAGAGACGCTCCCGAGGGACGGGCTGGTGGACGTGAGCATCTCGCAGGAGGAGGCGGTCGCCGCCGGCCTTGCCTGCGGCGGCCGGGCGAGCATCCTTGTGCGGCCCGCCGGCGCCTACCCCGCCGAGCTCTGGGACCGCTTGCTCGCGCGCGAACCGGTCTGCCTCGTCGTGCCGGTCAACGATCCGCAGGCCACCGCGACGCTGTACACCCCGGAGACCATTCGAGATGCGCACGACTTCGGCGACGAGGTGCCGAGGCTGTTCGGGCGCGGCACGACGGACGCGGCGCTGATCGGCGACTCGGCCGTGCTGGCGTTCTGGCCGGTGCCGACGATGGTCGTCATGGGCGACGGGCTGATCGCCGACGCTCTGCGCGACACCGGCCGGCTGCTGGGCTGGCAGGTGCAGGTGCTGCCCGAGGTGCAGCACGCGGTCTCGGCGGTAAGTGAACTCAGCGCCAGTGACGCGGTGGTCGTCCTCAGCCACGACCGCGCGGCCGACGGCCCGACGCTTGCTGCGGCACTCGGCTCGGCTGTCGGCTACGTTGGCGCGCTCGGCTCGCGCCGCACCCAGGTGGCGCGCACCGAGTGGCTGACCGAACACGGCATCGCATCTGAGGTGCAGGCGCGCATCCACGGGCCGGCCGGGCTCGACATCGACGCGCACTCACCGGCGGAGATCGCGATCTCCATCGTTGCCGAGATCATCGCGAATCGCGGCGCCGGAACGGGCGGCGCACTGCGCAGCCGGCCTGGACCGGTGCACATGGCCGGCGTGCAGGCTCCGCCGCCGCGCTATTGAATCCGGCTGACCAGTAGCCGCCGGAACGCGGCCAACCGCGCCGGCGTCGAGTGCCCCTCGGCCACCCACTCGTCCAGGTGGCAGCCGGTCTCCGCGGACACGTGGTCGCACCCCGGCAGGCACTGCACCGCGCCGTCCTCGAGATCCGGGAACGCCCACAGCAAGTCGTCGGGCGTCACGTGCGCGAGCCCGAACGAGCGCAGGCCCGGTGTGTCGATCACCCAGCCGTCGTCGTCGGGCAGCCGCAGGGCAACGACAGAGGAAGACGTGTGCCGACCCTTGCCGATCGCGCTGACCACGCCGGTCGCGCGGTCGGCCGTGGGTACCAGGGCATTGATCAAGGTCGACTTGCCGACACCGGAGTGCCCCACGAACACGGACTCGTGTCCCACCAGGTGTCCTCGCAACTCGTCGAGTGGCGCGCCACGCTGCGTCACGATGGCCGGCACGTCCAGCACCGCATAGTTCTCGATCACCGCATCCGGCGACGCCAGATCGGATTTGGTCAGGCAGAGCAGCGGCTCGATACCTGCCGTGAGCGCGGCCACGAGGCAGCGGTCGATGAAGCCGTACGACGGGTCCGGGTTGGCGAGCGCCGACACGATGACGAGCTGGTCGGCGTTCGCGACGATCACCCGCTCCTGCGGGTCGTTGTCGTCAGCCGTACGGCGCAGCACGGTGTCCCGCTCGTCCATTCGGACGATCCGGGCGAGGGTGTCCGGGCGGCCGGACAGGTCGCCGACCACGCCGACGCGGTCGCCGACGGCAAGCTGCATGCGACCGAGTTCGCGTGCGCGCATCGCGGTGACCTCGACGCCACCCAGGAGCACGCCGTAGCGGCCGCGGTCGACGGCAAGTACCCGTCCGGTGACGGCGTTCCCGTGCGCCGGCCGTTGCTTGGACCTGGGTCGCGTGCCGCGCGGATTGGCGCGCGAGCGGACGTCGTCCTCGTCCAGACGGCGGGCATCGGGCGCCAAGTCAGCTACCCAGCAACGCGGACCACATGCCGACGAAGTCGGGCAACGTCTTGGACGTGCAGGCAACGTCGTCCACCTCGACGCCGTCCACGACAAGGCCCAGCACGGCACCCGCGGTGGCCATCCGGTGATCGGCGTAGGCGTGCCATAGCCCGCCGTGCAGCGGGCGGGGCCGGATCGTCAGCCCGTCCGCGTGCTCGGTCACGTCACCGCCGAGATGGGTGAGTTCGGTGCACAGCGCGGCCAGTCGGTCGGTTTCGTGCCCGCGCAGATGGCCGATGCCGGTGAACTCGGACGGCGACGATGCCAGCGCAGCGAGTGCAGCCAGGGTCGGCGTGAGCTCCCCGACGTCGTGCAGGTCGGCCTCGATGCCGGTGATCAAGCCGGTTCCCGTGACCGTCAGCCCGTCGTCGTCGCGCTCGACCGAGGCGCCCATGGCGGACAGCAGCTCGCGTAGTGCGTCGCCCGCCTGCGTCGTTTGCACGGGCCAGCCCGGGATGCGCACCGTGCCGCCGGTGACGAGCGCCGCCGCGACGAACGGCGCCGCGTTGGAGAGATCCGGCTCAAGCACGCGCGTGCCGCCGGCGATCGGGCCGGGCGTCACCCGCCAGGTGCGCGAGTCGACGCGGGCAGCATCGACACCGGCACCGCGCAACACGTCGAGTGTCATGTCGATGTGCGGTTGGGACGGCACGTCGTTCGGGCCCACGTGGACGATCTCGATGCCCTTGTCGTAGCGGGCACCCGCGAGCAACAGACCGGACACGAACTGCGAGGACGCCGACGCGTCAATGTGCACGCTGCCGCCGGACACCGAGCCGTGGCCATGGATGGTGAACGGCAGGCCCCCGCGCCCGGCGTCGTCGACATCGACGCCGGCCTGCCGCAACCCGTCGAGCAGGGTGGCCATCGGCCGCTCGCGCGCATAGGCGTCGCCGTCGAAGGTCACCGCTCCGTCGGCGAGCCCGGCGAGCGGCGGCACGAAGCGCATCACCGTGCCGGCCAGGCCCGTGTCGACCGTCCCCGCATGCAGCGGTGC
>DATFTS010000573.1:0-6904 GCA_035261645.1 Jatrophihabitans sp.
GTGTGGAACTGAACCGGCCGCCTTCTCCCCTCCGCGACTACCTTGCCTCACTCGAGCTAATCCGGGAGCTGCCCGACGCCAGGCTGCTGCCGGCGCACGGCCCGGCCACCACGTCGGTGCACGAGCGCATCGACGAACTGCTCGCCCACCACGAGCAGCGACTCGACGCGACTGCCGCCGCCGTCCAGCGCGGCGCCCACACCGCATTCGAGGTGGCCAAGGCGCTGCCGTGGACCCGCAGGCAGCGGCGCTTGGACGAGCTGGACTGGTTCAACCAGATCCTTGCCATCTTCGAGACACTGGCGCACTTGCGGGTGCTCGTCGAGCGTGGCCTGTTGAGCGAGTCCACCGTGGATGGCGTCGTGCACTTCGTCGTGGGGTGAATGCCGGCCCGGTTACGGCTGGCCGGCGGTCGTCGTGGCCGTGCTGGGCTTCGCCGCCGACTGGCTCGTCGTGGCCGACGTGCTCGGGGACGCCGTCGGAGTACTGCTCGTCGGGGTCGACGCGGTAGCCGACGTGCTGCTACGCGCCTTCGTCGAGCTGCTGCCGGGCTGCGGCGCCACGCTGTGACTTACCGAGGGCTTGCGCGAATGACGGTGGCTCGGCTGGGCCGGTACCGAGCCGGTGCCGGCGTTCACCGCGGCCCGCGAGCTCCGGTGCACGGACGGGTGATGAGTGGGCGTCTGGCTCGTCGTCGTGGGCGTGAGTTCTACTGCCGGGCTCTTGCTGCTGCCAGGGTCGCCGAACGCCAAGTAGCCGGCCCCTGCCAGCAGTGCGGCAAGCGCGATCGCCCCGAGAAGATAGAGCAGCCTGCTGCGCTGACGCCGTGGTCGCTCCGGCGCGGCGTCCCAGCCTCCGGAGGGCGGCAACGACGGAGGCACATCGCCACCGATCAGCTCGGTGGCGCCCGCAGCGACCGCGGGACTCGGCGCGATGCCGGGACCCGGCGCGACGCCGGCACGCAGGCTGGTCGCCACCTCAGCCGCCGTCGGCCGCTGCGCGGGGTCGCGCGCCGTCATGGCGCTGAGCAGGGCCGGCCAGGGCTCGGGCAGGCTCTGCGGGATGCTGGGCGCCACGCTCAGCCGGGCGGCAAGCGCCTCGTGCAGGGGCCCGTCGAAGCAGCGCGCGCCGGTCAGCGCCTCGATGAGCACCAGACCCAGCGCGTACACGTCGGCCGGCGGTTCCACGTCGGCCCCGCGCGCCTGTTCGGGCGCGACGTAGGACGCCGTCCCCAGCGTCAGATCGGCCGACGTCATCCGCTCGGCGCCGATCATCCGGACGATCCCGAAGTCGGAGAGCCGGGCGCGCAGCCGACCGGGGCCCTCCTCGGTGCCCAGCAGGATGTTGGCCGGTTTGACGTCACGGTGCACGAGGCCGTGCGCGTGCACATAGGCGAGCGCGTCGGCGATCTGTGCGCCTATCGCGCGTACTTCCGGCTCGGCGAGGGCGCCCTCCTTCAGTCGGGTGGCCAGGTCGGGTCCGTGCACCAGTTCGAGGACGAGGTAGCCGGGCGCGCCGTCGGCGAGCGAGCCGTCGAAGAGGGTGATCAGGTGCGGGTGGCTGAGACGGGCCAGCGCCTGCAGCTCCATCTCGCGGCGCAACTCGCCGTGCGTGTCCTCGGCGCCGGCCGTGATCGACCGGAACACCTTGACGGCGACGTCGCGCTCGAGCAGTTCGTCGTGGGCGCGGAAGACCTCCGCCATCCCGCCGTCGCCGAGCCGGTCGAGCACCAGATACCGGCCGCCGAGCCGCCACCCCGGAGCCTGAGCTTGCTGGGTTGCTTGCTGGGTTCGGAGCGGCTGAGTGTCGGGGTCAGCCGGCACGGCGCTCTCCTAACAACGTGACACAACGAAACTGCCGGCATCGGCAGGTAATGGGAAAGAGGTACCCGAGCCAGCGGGCCGGTAATCGAGCCCCCTATTCGAGCTGAGACAGGCCAGCTCAGACAGGCCAGCTCAGACGGACGCGACTACGCCGGCGAGCCTGTTCGCGATGGCGTCAGCGTCCTCTTGCGTCTGCGCTTCGACCATAACCCGTACCAGCTGCTCGGTACCTGAGGGCCGCAACAGAACCCTGCCGGAATCGCCTAGGTCGTTCTCAGCCTCCGCGACCGCGGCCGCTACGACCGGCGAGTTCGCCACGTCGTCGCGGTCGGTGACGCGCACGTTCACAAGGGTCTGCGGTAGCCGCTCCACCACCGCGGCGAGCTCGGCCAGCGATGCACTGCAGGCGGCCATGCGCGCCATCACGTTCAGCGCGGTGAGCAACCCGTCGCCGGTGGTGGCCGCCTCCGCGAAGATGATGTGGCCGCTCTGCTCACCACCCAGGCTGAGGTCCTTGGCCCGCAGCGCCTCGAGGACGTACCGGTCGCCGACGGCCGTCGTCAGCACCCCGATACCGACCCCGCGCATGGCTCGGTGGAAGCCGAGGTTGCTCATCACGGTGGCAACCACCGTGTCGTCGCGCAGCCGGCCGGCTTCGCGCAGCGCCAGCGCGCAGATGGCGAGCAGCTGATCGCCGTCCACGACCGCGCCGGACGCATCGACGGCAAGGCACCGGTCGGCGTCCCCGTCGTGGGCAATGCCCAGGTGGGCGCCCGACCGGCGCACCGCCTGCACGAGGTGGTCGAGGTGTGTGGAGCCGACGCCGTCGTTGATGTTCAGCCCGTCCGGCTCGGCAGCGATGGTGGTCACCTGCGCACCGGCGCCGCGGTACACCTCCGGCGCGACCATCGAGGCGGCGCCGTGGGCACAGTCGACGACGACGTGCAGCCCGTCCAGCCGGGTGGGCTGCGCGTTCAGCAGGTGGGCGCCGTAGCGCTCTACGGCGTCGTCGGCGCCGTGCGTTCGCCCGATCGCCGCGCCGATGGGCCAGATGTCCGGTTCCTCGTCGACGGCGGCCTCGATCTCGGCCTCGATCTCGTCGGGCAGTTTCAGCCCGCCGGCGCCGAACAGCTTGATGCCGTTGTCGGGCATCGGGTTGTGCGAGGCCGACAGGACGACGCCGACGTCCGCGCCGTACGAGGCGGTCAGGTAGGCGACGGCCGGGGTGGGCAGCACGCCCAGCAGCAGCACGTCGGCCCCGGCCGATGTCAGCCCGGCGACGACGGCCGCCTCGAGCATCTCGCCGCTCGCGCGCGGATCGCGGCCGACGACGGCGACCGGGCGGTGGGTGGCGTCGTGCGCGATCAGCACCCGCGCAGCCGCGCTGGCCACCGAGAGGGCGAGCTGCGGCGTCAGGTCGCCGTTGGCAAGCCCGCGAACCCCATCAGTGCCAAAAAGTGCCACGGCCTATCCCTGCCACGAGCTTGCGGTTCCGAGCCTCGAACGGACCTGAGTGCAGCGAGCGGTCCGGACGAGGATCGGAGCACGGCGCATATGGTCAGCGCTTGCTGTACTGCGGCGCCTTGCGGGCCTTCTTCAGGCCGTACTTCTTACGTTCCTTGGCACGCGGGTCGCGGGTCAGGAAGCCGGCGCGCTTGAGGGCGGGCCGGTCGTCCGGCTCAAGGCCGATGAGGGCGCGCGCGATCGCCAGGCGCAGCGCGCCCGCCTGCCCGGTGACACCACCGCCGATGAGCGAGGCGATGACGTCGAACTGGCCGTCCTTCTCCAGGGTGACGAACGGCTCGCGGATGAGCTGCTGGTGCACCTTGTTCGGGAAGTAGTTGTCGAGCGAGCGGCCGTTGAGCTTGAACTCGCCGGTGCCCGGCACGAGACGGACGCGCACGACCGCCTCCTTGCGGCGGCCGACGACGGGTACGGAGGCGGGACTGGTCACTGCGATACCTGCTTGATCTCGAACGGCTGCGGCTTCTGCGCCGCGTGCGGGTGGTCGGGGCCGGCGTAGACCTTCAGCTTCTTGAGCTGGGCCCGGCCCAGGGTGTTCTTCGGCAGCATGCCGCGGACAGCGAGTTCGACGACCCGCTCGGGCTTGGTCTCGAGCAGTTGCCCGACGGTGCGCTTGGAAAGGCCACCGGGGTAGCCGGAGTGGCGGTAGCGGAACTCGTCACGCTTCTTGCCCGACAGCGACACCTTCTCGGCGTTGACGACGACCACGAAGTCGCCGGTGTCGACGTGCGGGGCGAACTGCGGCTTGTGCTTGCCGCGCAGGAGGTGCGCGGCCTGGCTGGCCAGCCGGCCGAGGACGACGTCGTTCGCGTCGATGACGTGCCAGGCGCGGTCGACCTCGCCCGGTTTCGGGGAGTAAGTGGACACTCGAATGCTCTTTCGTTCGGTCTTCACGCGGATCCGGGCCCCAGCGAATCCGCCGGGTGCTACCGCGCCCCCACGGTCACCTTCGTCTCGCGACGCGTGTACCCCGGGGCATGGCCGGAGCGGCGGCTAAAGGCAGCCGCACGCCAACGAGTAACTGTACCGGCCGCCCGCAGAACCGGCCAAATCGCCTGCGCGGCAGCGGCCGGCGCCGGCGCGTCGTTTAATGTCCGTTAGCCCCTCTACGGGACGGACAGCAGCGACAGGGAGCCCGGTGGCAACCCGCAGGAAGAGACCGAGAACGCGCCGCGCGGCGGCCGACTCGCGCATGCTCGCCCTGCTCGACTACGCGGGCTGGGTGCCCTTCGCCTGCGCCATCGCGGCACTGATGACGATCGCGCTGGCCGGCATCGCCTGGGTGACCTCGCCCTACTGGGGCAAGAACGCGCAGGCCGCGCCGCGCAACGTCGGCCACATTCCGACCGTCCTGACGGCGCCGAGCGCGGTCGCCGACATCGTTTCGCCGAACCGGATCGAGATCCCGAAGATCCACGCCAACGCGCCGATCGTTCCCGTCGGGACGACGGGGAACGGTGAGCTCGAGGTGCCGCTCAACCCGCACACGGTCGGCTGGTGGCGCTACGGGTCGAAGCCGGGCGCCACGGTGGGCACCGCGATCCTGGCCGGGCACATCAACTACGCGGGCGTCACCGGGTCGATGGCCGACATCGGCAAGCTCAACCCGGGCGACGAGGTGTTCGTGTTCGGCAGGCAGAACGCGAACCGCCGTCACGAGGTGCGGTTCACTGTCACCGGCGTGCGCACCTATCACAAGACCACGCTGCCGTATAAGCAGATCTTTGATCAGAAAAGCACCGGCCGCATAGCGATCGTCACCTGTGGCGGGCCGTTCGACGCGGCCACCGGGAACTACCTCGACAACATCGTCGTGTTCGCCGTGCCTGATCTCGGCATGACCCAGCCCGGCATCCCCGGACTACCACAGCCGAGGCTGCCGCAGCCGAGCGCCAGCCGCTAGCGCAAGCCCGGCCGGCGCGAACGTGTCACGTCGCGCCCCGATGGACGAGGATTGAGCCATGTCGCTGGACGAACTGGTGGACGCGCTGCCCGAGAACACCGTGTTCACCGACCCCGACCTGCTGCAGTCGTATCGCTACGACTGGGCGCGCGACCCCGACGCGGGTACGCCGCTGGCTGTCGTCCGCGCCAACTCCACCGAGGACGTGCAGGCGGCGCTGCGCTGGGCCACCGCGCACCGCGTGCCAGTAGTGCCGCGCGGCGCAGGATCAAGCCTGTCCGGCGGCTCCACCGCGGTCGACGGCGGCATCACCCTCAGCCTCGAGCGCATGCGCGAGGTGTCGATCGATCCGGTCACCCGGGTGGCGGTGGCGCAGCCGGGCGCCCTCAACGCCGAGGTGAAGGCAGCAGCGGCCGCGCACAGCCTCTGGTACCCACCCGACCCGTCGTCGTTCGAGATGTGCTCGATCGGCGGCAACGCGGCCACCAACGCGGGCGGCCTCTGCTGCGTCAAATACGGCGTGACCACTGACTACGTGCTGGGCATGCAGGTCGTGCTCGCCGACGGCACGGCGGTGCGGCTCGGCGGCCCGCGCATCAAAGACGTGGCCGGGTTGTCGCTGACGAAGCTGTTCGTCGGCTCCGAAGGCACGCTCGGGGTGATCACCGAACTCACGCTGCGGCTGCTGCCCGCTCCACCACCGGCCTGCACGCTGGTCGCCACCTTCGCGGGCATGGAGGCGGCGGCCGACGCGGTGGTCGCCATCACGTCGAAGCTGCGGCCGTCGATGCTCGAGTTGATGGACAACGGCAGCATCAACGCGGTCGAGGACATGGTGAAGATGGGCCTTGACCGCAGCGTCGGGGCGCTGCTGCTCGCGCGCTCGGACGCGCCCGGGCCAGCTGCCGCGCACGAGATCGAGCAGGTGCGCGCCGCGTGCGAGGCGAACGGCGCCGCCGACGTCTTCACCACCTCGGACGCTGACGAGGGCGAGGCGTTCCTCGCCGCACGGCGGGCAGCGTTCCCGGCCATGGAGCGGGTCGGGACGCTGCTGCTCGAGGACGTCGGCGTGCCGGTGCCGTCCCTGCCGACGCTGGTGCACGGCGTCCGCGAGATCGCCGCGGCACGCGAGACGCACATCGTCGTCGTCGCGCACGCAGGCGACGGCAACACCCATCCGATCATTGCTTACCCGCCCGGCGACGCGGCGGCCGAGGCGCGGGCCAGGCGCGCGTTCGGCGAGGTGATCGATCTTGCGCTCAGCCTCGGCGGGACGATCACCGGCGAGCACGGTGTGGGCCGGCTCAAGGCGCCGTGGCTGCCGGCGCAGCTCGGCCCGGATGTCATGGCGCTGACGCAGCGCGTCAAGGACGCACTCGACCCGGACGGCATCCTCAATCCGGGCGTCATCCTCGGCAAGTAAGCCGCCCGCAACCGGCATACTTCCCCGCGTGCCGGTGACGCTGCTCGTGATCGCGGCGCTCACCGCCGCCGGGGACTGGGCCGCGGTGCAGCAGCGGCTCTTCCGCGTCGAACACCTGCTCAAGCCGGCCACCATGGCGCTGCTGCTCGCCGCCGCTGCGACCGCCGACCTCGGGGATCTCAAGCCGTGGGTGCTCGGCGCGCTCGCGTTCGGGCTGATCGGTGACATCGG
>DATFTS010000574.1:0-14648 GCA_035261645.1 Jatrophihabitans sp.
GCCCGCGACTCGAGCACCGAGGCGTCGACGTCGCCGAATCGCGTCGCCAGCACGGATAGGTAGTCCAGGTGCTGGAAGTCCTTGCTGATCCAGTCTTGCCCGGCGGGCATGACGATGTCGCCGTTGTCGTCAGCGAGCCGACCAAGGACGGTGTCCCAGATTTGCTGGGTGCGGAAGGAGAACGCCTCCGGGAGCGGGTGCCCGGCTTGCGCGTAGAAGATTGCGGCCTCGTCGATGTTGGTGTGGGTGACCTGCTGGTAGATGGGGTTGAAGAAGCCGTGGTTCTCCATGGTGAGGTCGTCGTTGAGGTTGGTGGAGGCGATCCATGACGACAAGGGTTGGCCGTCGATCACGGTGCTGCTCGACGCGTCGGCCGCGGTCGAGGATGCGTTCAGCGCGAGCTTGATGGCACTCCGTTCCCAGGCCGACCTGTTCGGGTCCTCGGGGAACATCACAGCGGCCAGCGCTGGGGCGGGTGTGTTCCAACCGTTGTCCTCGGCGCCGGTGTTGCCGGGGGTGGCGGTTGCGATCGGCTTGGTGATGAGAATGTTCGCCTCGCCGGTGAGGACCTTGCGGACGATGGCCTGGGTGTCGGCATCGAGTTGGTTCCACAGCAGATGCGCGGCACCCGCCCAGCCGTAGGTTTCCAGCGACGCTTGCCAGGTGCCGCCTCCCCAGGTGCCGTAGCCCGATCCGGACAGCACGTTGGTGTACGCCTCGTGCCGGATGGATTTGATGGTGTGGTCGAGCATCGTCTCGCGGGAGACGCCGCCGAAGCTGGCTTGGTCCGGTTCGGCCGTCAGCAGGGTGGCGTAGGCGAGCGCGATGTCACCCGCGCCCCGCGGCTGTGTTACTCCTGCGCCGTCTGCGAGGTAGCGGCCGGTGTCCGGCGCCGGGATGTCCGACGGGCGCCAGAACGACTCGGCGAACGGGACGAAGTTCGCCAGGACGCGCAGCTCGAGCCCCTGTTTGGCGGCGTTGTCGAGCACCGTGAACCCGGGCGTACCCGCACCGGCGGGCATCGCCCCTCCGACCGCGCCGCCGAGCGTGATGGCGGCAACGGCGAAGATCGCCGCCACGGCCGAATGGAGACGGGTCCTGGGCATAGGTGGTCCTTCCGCATGCCGCATCCGAGCCGAGGCTGGAATCGGTTCCAACAAACGATCAAGCTAGCAAGACAAAAGAGGTTGATCAACGCATACGGGATCTTCTGGCCGAACTCCGCCACGGAGCGGTGGGATGGTCAGATCAGCTGGCGGCGGGCTGCCCAGGCAACGGCCTCGACCGTGCTGCGGACACCGATCCGGTCGCAGACTTCGCGAGTGCGTCGCTGCAGGGTGCGGGGGCTCGTGTTGAGGGCACGGGCAACGGCGAGGGTCGGCAGACCCTCCGCGAGCAGGGCCAACAGCCGCAGATCGTCGTCGTCGAGGCATTGGTGCGCCCCGGTCGGTGCCGCCACAGGCTCGCCGTCCATCCTGCTGCAGAACGGGGTCAGTCGGTGAGCCGATACCGCTGGAGCACGGTCTCGTCGATATCGACGCCAAGGCCAGGCTGGGCTGGCGGGGTGAAACGCCCCCGCGTCGGGGTCAACGGTGCGGTGCTCAGCTCATGCTGCATCGGGTTGTTCAGCGGTTTGATCTCGACCTGGTAGCAGTGAGGTGAGGCGAAGGACAGGGCGAGGCTGGCCGCGGTGACGATCGCGCTGGACCACGCGTGTGCGTTCACTTCACGCTGGGCGGCCCGAACATGCGCGGCAGCACCGAGCCAGCCGGTGATGCCTTCGCAGCGGCCGGGGTCGATCCCGACGACGTCGGCGGTGCCGGTCTGCACGATGCGTTGCACGCCGCGCGGCGTCCATTCGCGTTCTCCGTAGGCGATCTTGGTAGTGACGCGAGAGCGCAGTTCGGCGTAGCCGCTCGGGTTGTCGGCGCCGAGCGGTTCCTCGATCCACGCGATATCAAAGTCCTCGAACGCCAAGGTTCGGGCGACGGCGGTGCGGACGTCCCATTCGATCGCCGCTCCTATGTCGATCATGATGGATTTGTCCTGGCCGAGTTCACGGCGCAGCGCTTTGACGAAGGCGATGTCGCGGTGGGCGTCGACACCGAGGCCTGCCGCGCCACGCTTGCCGAAGCCAACCTTGATGCCGACGGCATCGTGGTCGGCGACCCAGCCCGCCATCCGCGCGGCCATCGCGTCGAGGTCGGCGTCCATCGCGTGGCAGCTGATGAGCACCGGAAGGGTGTCGTGGACGGCCCCTCCGATCAGGTCAAGGACGTTGAGCCCGGCCGCCTTGCCGGCCAGGTCCCACAACGCAGTGTCCAGCGCGGCGATGGCAAAGGCGGCTAGCCCGCCGTTCCCGTACCACCACGTGTGCTTGCGCAGTGCTTCGTGGGCGCTAGCGCGTTCGCGGGCATCACGGCCGATGAGCAGCGTCGCGAGGCCGTCCACGAGCGCCGCGGTGGCTCGGGTGGCTTCCGGCCACATGGTGACCGCTTCGCCCCAGCCGACGTGGCCGTCATCGGTGGAGATCCGGACGAACAGCAGGTGTCGGGTTGCGTTGCTGTCGTTGGGTTCGGGATAGGCGACGGGGATCGGATCGACTGCGGTGATCTTCATGAGGCGGCCGTCTCGAACAGGCCGGACGCTGCGCTGCGATAGGCGAGTTCGAGAGCCTCCACGGTGCGGGCGCCGAGTTCGCCTGGTGCCGGGTTGTCGTGGCTGCGGCCAAGCGCCAGGTCGACCAGGCGGCGGGCGGCGCGTTCGCCGTCGTAGGCGCCGTCGCCGGGTGCGACGTCGAGGTCGGTCTGGCCACTGTCGGGGCGGTAGCGAGAGAATCGTTCGCGGAACACGTCGACGTGGAGCTGACCCTCGCTGCCGACCGCTTCGACGACGAGATGATGCTTGTTGGCGTCGGCGCCGACGTAGGAGGAGGCGCCGCCGATACTGCAGATGCCGCCGCCTTCAAGCGCGAGGCAGATCGCATCGTGCAGTTCCACCGGCGCGTCGTGCGGCGCGGACATGAGTGCGAATGCGCCACGGGCGCGGGCGCCGGTGAGGCCGAAGGCGAGCGCGATCGCGTGCGATAGCTGGGCTTGCCCATAGCCGCCGCCGGAGATCGCTGGATCGGTCCAGGTCGCCGATTCGGGGACGGCGTCGGGGCTTGCGTCGGGGTAAGCGCCGGTGTCGGTGAGCAGTTCCCGGGTCTGCGAGGACATGGTGACCGAGATCTGTTCGACCTCGCCGATGCCCGCTTGCGCCAGCAGAGTGCGCCCACTTTCGATCATCGGTGCGTAGTTCCATCCGAAGGAGACAAGCAGGTGCCGCTCGGCGCGCTCGGCGGTGGCGACGATGTCCCAAGCTTCTTCGCTGGTGAGGGTGAACGGCTTCTCGCACAGCACGTGAGCTCCGGCGTTCAGTGCGGCTGCCGCGTGCTCGTGGTGCACCGAGGTGGGGCTGGCAATCACGGCGATGTCGATTCCCTCGGCAAGCACGTCGCGGTAGTCCTCGGAGGCGACGCGGAACCCGAACCGGTCCTTGATTCGCGCGAGTGCCTCGTCCCCTTGGCGGCACACCCCGACGAACTCGACATCATCGGCGAGCTTCGCCAACGCCGGCAGGTGGGCGGCGACGGCCCACGATCCCGCGCCGATCACTCCTAGGCGGAGTTTGCTCACAGCCGTCGACTCCTCTCTTTCTTGTGTCCCGGGTCTGCTCACACTTTCGCCAGGCGCAGGCGGAGTTGGTCGAAGCTGACCGCCGCAATCAGCAGTGCGCCGCTCGCGACCTGCTGGTAGAAGCTGTTGACGTTGAGCAGCGTCAGGCCGTTGTTCAGCACGCCGATGATGAGCAAGCCCACGACGGTGCCCTGGATCGTGCCACGGCCGCCGGACAGGCTTGCGCCGCCCAAAACGATGGCAGTGACAACGGTCAACTCCAGCCCCGTCGCGGCGTTCGGTGATGCCGCCGACAGTTGCGAATCGAGGATGAGCCCGGACAGCGCGACGCCAAGACCGCTGGCAATGAAGGCGAACACGATCATCTTGCTGCCCCGGACTCCGACCAGCCGTGCTGCGACGGGGTTAGAGCCGGCGGCGTACAGGGAGCGGCCGAAAACGGTGTAGCGCATGGCCAGCACCGCGATGATGACGATCGCGATGAGCAGGAGTACCGGCACCGGGATGCTCAGGAACGGTCGAGCGGTCCCCAGCCCGGCGAAGTTGGCCAGGGTGACGGTTCCGCCCTTGGCGCGGACCTCGGTGAGTCCGCGTAGGACGGCGAGCATGCCGAGCGTCGCGATCAAGGCATTGACGCGGAAGACGGTCACCAGCAGGCCGTTGATCAGACCGATGACGATGCCAACGCCCACCGCTGCCAGGACGCCGATGATGATGGCGTGGTTCTGAGCGGTCGTCGCCATCGTCACGCCGCAGAACGCCGCGCCGCTGCCCACCGATAGGTCGACCTGGCCGGCGATCAGCAGCATCGTTCCCGGTACCGCGATAATGCCGGTCACCGCGATCGCGGTCAGCACGTTGACGAGGTTGTCGCTGGTCATGAAAAACGGCGATCTCAACCAGAAGAAGATGATCAGCGCGACGAGCACGATCAGCAGTGCGGCGAGCTCCGGTGCTGAACGTCCCTTCCGGCGCCCGCCCGACGCGGCGGGCCCGCTCGGAGTCGAGTCGGCGGGTGGCGCCGACTTCTTCTTCGCACTGAGGTCGACCATGTTTTCCTCTCGAGTGTTGGTGGGTTCACTCATCCGCCGGCCGCATCTGTGAGTGCCTCGGTGGTGATCTCATCTCCGCGAAGTTCGCGGGTGACCCTGCCACGCACGAGCACGACGGCGCGGTCGGCGAGTTGCACGACCTCCTCGTAGTCGCTCGTGGCGACGACGATCGCGGCGCCGTCAGCGGCCATCTTCCGAAGTGCCGCGTAGATGTCTGCGCGAGCGCCCACATCGACTCCGCGGGTCGGCTCGACGAGCGCGAGTACCTTCGACCCGCGCTCGAGCCAGCGGGCGAGCAGCACCTTTTGCTGGTTTCCGCCGGAGAGGCTGGCCAACAGTTGCCCCGCCCCTCCCGCGGCGCGGATGTTCAGCGCGCGGCTCCAACGGTCGAACGCACGTCGTTCCAGGGTCGAACTGATGAAACCGAGCCGGCTCAGTCGCGGCCACGACGGGGCGGCCAGGTTTTCCCCGATCGTGCGCGTCATCAGCGCGCCCTCCCGCTGCCGATCGGCGGCGAGGTAGCCGACGCCATGGGTGATCGCGGCGCGTGGGTCCTTGGCCGGCGCGCGGTCGAGGATCTGCATTGTGCCGGCGCTCAAGGGGCGGCGGCCGAACACCGCGTCGGCGATCTCGGCGGTGCCGCTGCCGATCTTGCCGTAGAGACAGACGATCTCGCCGGCACGCACGGTCAGGTCGAGGCCGGCGAAGGCCCGCGGCGAGCTGGCGCCGCGGAACGAGAGAAGCGCCGGGCCGGACGGCGCCGCCGACGCCGAGGGACGGGTGACGGCCCCGATCTCGCGGCCCACCATCGCGGTCACCAACTCGTTGCGGCGGAACTCATTGGCAGGCCCGCTTGCCGAAACCGCGCCGTCGCGCAGCACGACGACGTCGTCGGCGATGGCAGCGACCTCATCGAGGCGGTGCGTGATGTACACCAGAGCCACGCCTTGGTCACGCAGACGACGGACGAACCTGAACAGCCGGTCGACCTCCTCAGCGGAGAGCGCCGCTGTGGGCTCGTCGAGAATGAGGCAGGTCGCGTCGTCCGACAAGGCGCGGGCGATTTCGACGATCTGCCGCTCACCGATGCGCAGCCCACCGACCACGGCGTCGAGGTCCAGGTCAACGCCCATACTCTCGAGCACCCGTTGGGCCCGTCGACGCATTCCGCGCCAGCTGACGACCCCAGTGCGCGAGGGCCAGTGCCCGAGGCTGATGTTCTCAGCAACGGTGAGATCCGGGGCGTCGGACAGCTCCTGGAAGATCATTCGAACGCCGCGCCGACGGGCGGAGATCGGGTCGAGCGAGGCGACCGTCTCCACACCCCCTCTCGAGTCGGTGAACTCGAGCGTTCCCGCATCCGGTGCGTGCGCGCCGGCCACGACACGGACAAAGGTCGACTTGCCGGCCCCGTTCTCGCCGAGCAGGGCCAGGACTCGTCCGCCGACAATGTCGACGTCGACCCCGTGGAGGACTTCGGTACCGCCGAAGGATTTGCGGACCCCCCGTGCCCGCAGCGTGAATGCCGCGGGCACGGGGGCCGTGATCGGGTTGGACATCGAAAGCGGACTCCAGAGATCTGCGGTCAGCAGGACGGGTGGTAGATGCTGTCGATGTTCGAGGAGTTGATGATCTCGTGCGGGACCAGCAGCATCGTCGGGACGGTCTCGCCCTTCACCGCCTTGATCAGGTAGGGAATGCCGATCTGGCCGTAGCGCTCCGGGAAGTAGGCGGTGTCGCCGACCCACTGCTTGTCGGACTTGATGCCGCACCACGACGACGGGTCCGCACCCTGCCCCGACACGTACAAGTCGTTGGTGCGCCCAGCAGTCTTGGCCGCAGCGAGGGCGCCTTCGATCGCGTCATCGTTGATGGCGGCAACGACGATGTGGTGGGCCCCCGGCAGCGTGGTCAGGACGTCGGTGAAGGTGGTGCGAGCCTGGTCGATGCGGAACGCGTTCTCGACCTTCATGTTGTGGATCGCTCCGCACACTGACTGGAAGCCCTTGCGGTAGCCGCCCATGCGCTCGGTGTTCACCTGACCGGCGTCCGGCTCCTCCATGGAAACGTAGGCGTCGTACTTGCAGTTGAAGTGCTGCTTCATGTAGTCGCCGAGCGCCTTGCCAGCCAGTTCACCGGCGAACTCGTTGTTGGCGCCCATGAACGACGTCTGGCAGGAGCCCTGCTGGATGTCGATGGCGATCACGGGACCCTTCGGGCCGGCGGCGCAGATCGCATCAGCGGATTTCGCGTCGGACTGGAAGTTGAGGTAGCCCTGAACGCCCTGCACCTTGAAGTTTCGTGCGCAGGCGAGGGCGGTTGCGCCGTCACCCTTTGAGTCGCAGTAGATCAGCTTCGCGCCTGCCTGCTTGGCCTGCTGCTCGACGCTGTTGGTGACCAGCTTCGAGAAGGGAACCGCATCGTCGAGGGTGATGTAGCCGAGCGTGAGCCCCTTGCCGCTACCGGGCTGTGCCGACTGGAACTGCACGGCGTTGCTCTCGCCCGCGGGCGTTCCGGTCGGGCCCGCGGTTGAGTTCACGGAGGTCGGCACATTGCTGGGCGCGGAAGCGGCGGTGTCACCGCCCGCCTTGCCGGTGCTGCACGCGCTCAGCGCGATCGCCGCTGCCGCCGCGATCAGAGTGGCGGTACCGACCCTTCGACTTCTCATGGAGCAACCTTCCCTTGGATCAAACTCGGAGGACGACCCGGGGCCGGAATCGGCACCGGAATGGATTCCGGCCTTTCGTAGTCCTTCACGCGATCATTCGTCAAGGGTTGGTCGCCGTTTCCTAACCCAGAAATCACCTGCCACGTCGGGATTCTGGGCAATCACGCCGTGTTTCACCGGCCAGGTTGACCTCGGAAGGGCGGTCATGCCAGGCTGGCACCGATTCCAGCCAAGGAGGACGTGCATGGTCCCGGACGCGGCAGACGTCGCTCGAATCGACAGTCGGTTGGCGGCAGAGGCCGCAACCGGCGGGTCGGATGCCCGCATCACGTCGATCGAAACCGTTCCGGTGCGCGCCCCGCTGGCCCGGGAGTTCCGCGGCAGCTACTACCGGATGACGCACCGGGCGACGCTGGTCGTGCGCGTGCACACCGAGGCCGGCATCGTCGGCGAGGCCTATGTCGGCGACGAGGACTCGACGGCCCGGGAGATCGACTCGGTGCTGCGCGAGGAGATCGCACCCCGAGTGCTCGGCCTCGACGTACGAGCCACCGAACAGTGCTGGCAGGCTGCCTATCCGGCCACCTTCGACATCCTTCGAGACCGTCGCATCGGCTTGGTTGCCGTCGCCGCGCTCGACACCGCGGTGTGGGACGCGGTCGGCAAGCTGCTCGGGCAACCGCTGTGGCGGCTGTGGGGAGGCGCCCGTAACCGGGTGCCCATGACCGCTATCGGTGGGTACTACGGCGAGCCGCTGGGGCCGATCGAGGAGGAGGTCACCTACTACCGCGACGTCCTAGGGCTGGCCGGCATGAAGTTCAAGGTCGGCGGCCGTTCCCCGGTCGAAGACGCCGAGCGAGTCCATCGCGCGCGAGCGGCCGCAGGCAGGGACTTTGCGATCTGCATCGATGCGAACCAGGGGTACACCGTCGCGGAGGCGATCGACCTCGCGCGACGGCTCGAGGACGCCGACATCCGATGGTTCGAAGAGCCGGTGCAGTGGCACAACGACCGGCGGGCGTTACGCGACGTGCGGTACATGGGCGGCATTCCCGTGTGCGCCGGCCAGAGCGAGCTGTCCGCGAGCGGCTGCCGTGACCTGATGGAGACCGGCTCCATCGACGTATGCAACTTCGACGCGTCCTGGTCCGGCGGCCCGACCGCGTGGCGTCGGGTGGCCGCCATCGCCTCGAGCTACGACGTGCAGATGGGCCACCACGAGGAACCACAGGTCAGCACCCACCTGCTGGCCAGCATTCCGCACGGGACGTTCGCCGAATGCTTCCACCCGGACCGGGACCCGTTCTGGTGGAATCTCGTCGTGAACCGCGGAGAGCTCACCGACGGCCAACTCACGCTCTCCGATCGTCCCGGGCTCGGCTGGGAACTGGACTGGGACTACATCAACTGGCATCGGCTGGACTCGTGAGTTCGCTGCTCGACGATGGGCTGGCCGGTGCTCGGGTGCTCGTCACCGGCGCCGCCGGCGGAATCGGGGCCGCCGTCACCGCGGCCTTCACCGCGGCCGGCGCGAACGTCGTCGCGTCAGACGTGCGAGCGCTGCCCGGCCAAGCGCACGTCCGCGCCGCGCTCGAGGCCGATCTTCGCCAGACGAGCGAATGCGAGCGGCTTGTCGAGCAGGCGGCGGCCGAGCTCGGCGGGCTCGACGTCGTCGCGCACATGGCCGGGCTTCTGCTGCGACGCCACGCCCTGACCGCGGTCACGGAGGAAGACTGGGACACCCAGCAGGACGTCAACCTCAAGGCGTCGTTCTTTCTGCTGCGCGCCGCGGGCGAGCTGATGACCCGCCAAGGCATCGGCGGACGGCTCATCGCGGCGACCTCGCAGGGTTGGTGGAGCGGCGGGTACGGCGGCTCGGCCGCGTACGCCGCCAGCAAGGGCGGGCTGGTCTCGCTGTGCCGCGGACTGGCCCGCAGCTATGGTCCGGCCGGCATCACCGTGAACACGGTGGCACCCGGCGCGATCGACACGGCCATGCTCACTACGGACCTTGGAGATCCGGCGCTGGAAACGATCGTGGCAGCCACTCCGCTAGGGCGCCTCGGTCAACCGGAGGAGGTCGCCTCTGCCGTGCTGTTTCTTGCCTCGTCAAGAGCCTCGTTCATCACCGCGGCCACGCTGAACGTCAGCGGCGGCTGGCTGGCCTACTGAGCGGGACGTCAATGGAGTTCCTCGTGACGTTGCGTCAAGACTGGGCCGCGCTGCGCGACCTTCCTGACCTCGAGTCACTGGTCGCCGCGGAGCGCGAGGCCGGGAGACGGCTCCTGCGCGACGGCACGATCGTGCGCATCTGGCGAGTGCCGGGACAGCGCGCGAACGTCGGCGTCTGGCAAGCCGCCGACGCCACGGCCCTGCACGCGGTACTCGAGAGACTGCCGCTGCGCCGTTGGCTCGACGCCGACGTGGTTGCACTGGCAACTCATGAACTGGAGGCAACGTGAGTGTGCCATCAGTCCAGGTGCCAGACCTCCCTCGCCTCGATCAGGTTGCCGTCAGCGTCGGTGTGCTGAGCCAGGACATCGTGGAACCACTCCGCCCACCGCGCGTTCACGTCAGTGGCGCCGACCTTGGCGAATGCGCTGGCCGCGTCGGGGTGGCATTCGGCGTACGCGATCACCGTGGTGCCGCGCCGGAACAGGCTGTAGTTGCGCACGCCGGCGTCGCGCAGAGCGTCGACGAGTTCCGGCCAGATCTCGTCATGTCGCCGCTGGTACTCCTGCTCGCGTCCCGGGATGATCTCCATCAGGAAGCAGATGCGCTGCACGACAGTCACTCCTCCGGCTCGGCTGCGGACGGCGGCACCCTTGTGCTGTGCGTGCCGCTCCGGCACTGTACTGGAATGCATTCCGGACTCGTTCCAGCCGGTACTCCGGGCAATCGTTCGCCGCATGAAGGGCACGTCTGATGCGCCTGTCCTGCTCGGACTACACGTGGCCACTGCTGTCCCACTCCGGCGCGCTTGACCTGATCCGGGCGCTGGGCTGCGACGGTGTGGACATCGGCTTCATGGGCCAGCGATCGCACGTGCGGCCCGAAGAGGTGCACGGCGCGGTGGCGTTGGCGGCGGGCGCGGTGCGTGAGCGGGTCGAGTCCCGCGGGTTGGTTGTGGCCGACGTGTTCGCCATTCCGTTCACCGACTTCGAAACGATGTCGGCGAACCACCCCGATCCCGCGCAGCAGACCCGGTCGCTCGAGTTCTTCGCCGACGCCGTCGAATTCGCGGCATCGGTGGGCTCGCCGGGAGTCACGACTTTGCCTGGCGTTCTGTTCCCCGGAGACACGTTCGACGAGGCGTTGCAGCGCTCGGCGGATGGCCTGCGCCGCCGGGTGGAGCTGGCCGCATCGAGGGGCCTGGCCGCGTCGGTGGAGCCGCACACCGGTTCCTTGATCGATACGCCGGAGAAGACCTTGGCGCTGCTCGATCGGGTTCCCGGGCTGCAGATCACACTTGACTACGCGCACTACGTCTTCGGCGGTGCGGAACAGTCCGACATCGATCAGATGCTTCCGCACGCCCGTCATTTACAGTGTCGGCCGGGCCGGCACGGGGCGCTGCAGGTACCGGTCTCCGAGGACGCCATCGACTGGCCATCGGTCGTGGCGCAGCTCAACGCCGCGGCCTACACCGGCTGGCTGGCTCTCGAATACACGTGGCAGGAATGGTTGGGCTGTAACCGGGTCGACACCGTCGCCGAGTCCGCTCTGCTGCGCGATATCTTGCAGCGCGCCGACGAGGCGAGCCGGCCGACAGCTGCGCTTCGATGAGCGACGCACCGGCCCGGAAGCGCACGGCCGCGCGCCGATCGGCCGACAGCACGTACCGGCCGGCCACCTCGTTGGCCGACCGGGCCGGGATGCGGCAAGTGGCCAACCGCGCCGGGGTCGCCATGTCCTCGGTGTCGCGAGTGTTGTCCGGTCATCCCGATGTCAGCCCAACGATGCGCGACCGAGTCATGGCCGCAGTCGAGGAACTGGGCTACGAGCCGAACATGCTGGCTCAGATGCTGCGCCGCGGCGCGACGCAGACCGTCGGGTTCGTCGTGGGCGACATCTCGAACCCACTACTGGCCCAGATCGCCCTTGGCGCCGAGGTTGCGCTGCGCGCGGCGGGGTACGCAATGCTGCTGACGAATTCGGTCAATGACGCACACCTCGACGCGACGCACGTCCGGTTGCTGCAGCAACGTCGCGTCGACGGCCTGCTGCTGTCCTTATCCGACGAGACCAATCCGGAAACCGCCGAAGCACTGGCCCGCACCACCACGCCGAGCGTGCTGATCGACCGTGATCTCCCGACCGAGGGCCAGGCCAGCGCCGTGCTCTCCGATCACGCCGCCGGGATAACCGCCGCGGTCGAGCGGCTCGTGCGACTCGGGCACGAGCGCATCGCGCTGGTCGCCGGCTCTCCGCATGTGAGACCGACCCGGGAACGAATCACTGCGATGGAGGAGGCCGTCCAAGCGCACCCGGGCGTGTTCGCCCAGGTCCGCTCCGGCGCGTTCACCGAAACGCACGGCACCGCAGCCACCAGGGAACTGCTGGACGGGCGTCGACCGCCGACCGCGATCGTCGCCGGTGGTAACCAGATCCTGGTAGGAGTGCTGGCCGAACTGGCCGCGCGCAAGCTGCGCATACCTCGCGACGTCTCGCTCATCACCTGTGACGACGTGCCACTGGCCAAGTTCTTCACTCCGCCGCTCGCGGTGATCACCCGCGACCCGTACGAAATGGGATCGGTCGCCGCCCGCCTGCTGCTCGACCGCCTCGGCGGTGGCGAACCCGAGACCGTGACCCTGCCAACCACCTTGGTTGCGGGCGCCAGTTGCGCCGCGCCCCGCCAGTAACACACACCAGGAGATTCTCAGCGTGACCGCAGTACAGAACGCGATCGTCACTCAGGACCGGCTACTGGACATGCAGCGCCGGATGCACGAGATCCGGCTTTTCGAAGAGACCGTCATGGGCTGGTTCAGCCGGGCGCTCGTGCGCGGCAGTACCCACCTCTACCAAGGCCAGGAAGCGGTGGCCGTCGGCGTCACGTCAGCACTGCGCCACGGCGACACGACGACCTGCACCTACCGCGGCCACGGCACCGTCCTAGCGCAAGGCGCACCACTCGACCGGTCCTTCGCCGAGATCCTCGGCAAGGCCAACGGGCTCTGCGGCGGCAAGGGCGGCTCGATGCACTTGACTGACTTCAGCGTCGGTGCACTGGGGTCGTTCGCCATCGTCGGCGCCCACCTGCCGATCAGCGTCGGCGCCGGATGGGCGGCCCAACTACTGGGCACGGGCGCGGTCAGCGCCACCTTCTTCGGCGACGGAGCGGCGAACATCGGCACCTTCCACGAGGCGCTCAACCTCGCCGGCGTGTGGAAGCTGCCCGTGTTGTTCGTCATCGAGAACAACCTCTACGGCGAGTACTCCCCAATCACGGCGACCACGGCGAACCCCAACCTCGTGGAACGCGCCGCGTCGTATGGCATGCCCGGCGTGCGCATCGACGGCAACGACGTGGTGGCCGTATTCGAGGCGGCTGCCGCCGCCGTCGACCGGGCGCGAGCGGGAGACGGGCCCACGCTGCTCGAAGCGATGACCTACCGGCATTCCGGCCACTCTCGCTCCGACCCGGCGAAGTACCGACCGGCGGGCGAACTCGAGGAATGGCTCGCCCGCGATCCGCTGGTCGTCGCCGAACGCCGACTACGCGACATGGGCGTCGGCCAGGACGAACTCGACCAACTGCGCGCCGACGCGACGGCCAGGGTGAGCGATGCCGCCGAGCGCGCGATGTCCTGGCCCGACCCCAAGCCTGAAGACCGGCTCGACGACGTGTGGGTGAACCGATGACAGCAACAATCAGCGCACCGGCCATGGTGGAGCTCAACTACCGCAAGGTGATCGCGCGCGCGTTGGCCGACGAACTCGCAACCGATCCAATGGTGGTCTTCCTCGGCGAGGACGTCGGTGCTGCCGGCGGCGCGTTCAAGTCGACCGAGGGCCTGAAGGAGCGCTTCGGTGACCGAGTCCGCGACACCCCCATCTCGGAACAGGCGATCGTCGGCACTGCGGTCGGCGCGGCACTCATGGGCCTGCGCCCCGTGGCTGAGATCATGTTCGCGGACTTCGCCGGTGTGTGCTTCGACCAGCTGGTGAACACCCTGGCCAAGTACCGCTACACCAGCGGCGGGCAGGCCCGGGTCCCGGTCACCGTGCGTATGGCGAACGGCGCCGGCGCCGGCTTCGGCCCGCAGCACTCTCAGCCGGCGGAGAACTGGTTCCTGAACATCCCGGGGCTCAAGATCGTCGTGCCCGCCACGGTGGCGGACATGTACGGACTGCTTCGCTCGGCGATCCGTGACGACGACCCCGTGCTCGTCTTCGAACACAAGAACCTCTTCGCGATCAAGGGCCGGGTGCCGGCAGAGCCTGACGACGCGTTCCTCGTCCCGATCGGCGTCGCCGACGTGGTGCGCGGCGGCGACGATGTCACGATCGTCGCCACGCAGCAGATGCGTCATCGCGCGCTCGAGGCCGCGGATCAGCTTGCGTCCCAGGGCGTTACAGCGGAAGTGATCGATCCTCGCACCCTGGTTCCGTTCGACCTGGACACTGTGGTCACATCCCTCCGCAAGACCTCGCGGCTGGTTGTGGTGCAGGAGGGGCCGCCGGACGGCGGATGGGGCGCCACGCTGATCGCCTCGATCAGCTCGCGCTACTTCGAGTTGCTGGACGCGCCGCCGACGCTCGTTGCCAGTGATCCGACACCGGTGCCCTACGCGACGCCCATGGAGGACGCGTGGCTGCCCGACGCAGCGCGCATCACAGCGGCGGTCTCGCAGCTCATTCGCTACTGACTGGAGCCCCTACTCGATGCCCACGTCCGTGACCATGCCGCGTCTGGGTGAGAGTGTCAGCGAAGGCACCGTGATCCGCTGGCTCAAGGCCGAAGGCGAGCACGTCGACGTTGACGAGCCGCTGCTGGAGGTGTCGACCGACAAGGTCGACACCGAGGTCCCGTCCCCCGTCTCCGGCACGTTGCTGTCGATCAAGGTCCAGGAGGACGCGACGGTCGACATCGGCGTCGAGCTCGCGCTGATCGGCGAAGCCGGTGAGGACGGCGGCACCGCGCCGCCGTCCGCTCCGGCGGAGATTGAGCAACCTCAATCCACAGCGCACACCACGCCAGCCGCGTCCGCTACGCCCGCGCGGCGCGGGGCCGACGGCGCGGAA
>DATFTS010000575.1:0-2957 GCA_035261645.1 Jatrophihabitans sp.
GTCCTGCGCTCCGGATCGGCCCGCTTCGTCATCGTCGGCGCCGTCGATCCGGCCAGCCGCTACGCCGATCACCACCGCCGGCACGGCGACGGCGTCGTCGACCTCGCGCTCGAGGTGCCGGATGTCGACCGCTGCGTCGAGCACGCGCGCAGCCAGGGCGCCACCATCCTCGACGAGCCATCCGACATCTCCGACGAGAACGGAACCGTCCGGATGGCGGCGGTCGCCGCATACGGCGAGACGCGGCACACCCTCATCGACCGATCCCGCTACTCGGGCGTCTACCTGCCCGGCTACGTCGCGCAGAACTCGACGATGGTGCCACCCGCCCGTCGGCTGTTCCAGGCGGTCGACCACTGCGTCGGCAACGTCGAACTCGGCCGCATGGACGAGTGGGTGAGCTTCTACAACCGGGTGATGGGCTTCGTGAACATGGCTGAGTTCGTCGGTGACGACATCGCCACCGAGTACTCCGCGCTGATGTCGAAGGTCGTCGCCAACGGCAATCACCGGGTCAAGTTCCCGCTGAACGAGCCGGCCGTCGGCAAGCGCAAGTCGCAGATCGACGAGTACCTGGAGTTCTACGGAGGCGCCGGGTGCCAGCACATCGCGCTGGCCACCAACGACATCCTCTCGACCGTGGACGAGATGCGCCGGCGCGGCGTCGAGTTCCTGGACACGCCGGACTCCTACTACGACGACCCGGAACTGCGCGCCAGGATCGGCACCGTCCGCGTGCCGGTCGAGGAGTTGAAGTCGCGCGGCATCCTGGTCGACCGGGACGAGGACGGGTACCTGCTGCAGATCTTCACCAAGCCGGTGGGCGATCGTCCAACCGTGTTCTTCGAGCTCATCGAACGGCATGGCTCGCTGGGCTTCGGCAAGGGCAACTTCAAGGCGTTGTTCGAGGCGATCGAGCGTGAGCAGGAGCGGCGCGGCAACCTTTGAGCGGGCCAACTGCGCCGTCGCGTGGTCCGTACCTGGGAAGCTTGAGGTTGTGACCTCTCCGTCGTTCGCCGACCTGCAGCTGCGTCCGGAACTGCAGCGCGCCCTCGACACGCTCGGCTACGAGGAGCCCACCCCGATCCAGCGGGAGGCCATTCCGGCGCTGCTCGACGGCTCGGACCTCGTCGGACAGGCAGCCACCGGCACGGGTAAGACGGCGGCGTTCGCCCTGCCACTGCTGCAGCGGCTGGTGCCTGGGCGTGTGGCGCCGCAGGCGCTCGTCCTCGTCCCCACCCGCGAGCTTGCAATCCAGGTCGCCGAAGCGATCCACCGCTACGGGCGCGAGCTGCGCGCGCGGGTGCTGGCCATCTACGGCGGGCAGCCCATCGGACGCCAGATCCGTTCGCTGGAGGCAGGAGTGGACGTCGTGGTTGCCACGCCCGGTCGGGCGCTCGACCACCTCAGCAGGGGCACGGTCAGCTTCGGCGAGCTGTCGACGGTCGTACTGGATGAGGCGGACGAGATGCTCGACATGGGCTTCGCCGAGGACATCGAGGCGATCATGGCTGCGGTGCCGGACGACCGGCAGACCGTGCTGTTCTCGGCGACACTGCCTGCGCGCATCGACGGGCTGGTGCGCCGCTACCTCCGCAACCCGGTGAAGGTCCGGATCCATCGGGAGCGCACCGACGCCGGGACGGCGCTGGTGCGCCAGGTGGCGTACCTCGTCTCGCGCGAGCACAAAGCTTCGGCCCTGGGCCGGCTGCTGGATCTCGAATCGCCGACGGCAGCCGTCGTCTTCTGCCGCACGCGTGAGGAGGTGGACGCGCTCGGCGAGAAGCTCTCGGCGCGCGGTTACCGGGCCGAGTCGCTGCACGGAGGCATGACCCAGGACCAGCGCGACCGCGTGATGGCCCGGGTGCGGAACAAGACCGCCGAACTACTCGTCGCCACCGATGTGGCGGCTCGCGGGCTGGACATCGATCACCTGACGCACGTGGTGAACTACGACGTTCCCTCCGCACCGGACGCCTACGTCCACCGCATCGGACGGGTCGGCAGGGCCGGCCGCCAGGGGGTGGCGATCACGCTGGTGGAGCCGCGCCACCATCGGCTGCTGAAGGCGATCGAGAAGGCGACCAAGCAGAGCATCGCCGTCGAGTCCTTGCCGACCGTGGCTGACCTGCGGGCACACCGGCTCGAGCTCACCCGTGCGGCGCTCGAGACCACCCTTGAGGAGGACGACGTCGAGCGGTACCGGGTGGTCGTGGACACGCTCGCCGGAGACCACGACCTCATGGAGATCGCGCTGGCCGCAGTGAAGCTTGCGCACGAGGCAAGCTCGATCGACGAGGACGAGACGGAGATACCCACTGCTGCGACGGGCTCCGATCGGCCAAGATCAGGCGCGACGTCTACCATCTTTGTCAGCCTTGGGCACGCAGCCAAGATCCGTCCGCAGGATCTCGTCGGGGCCATCGCCGGCGAGACCAGCCTGTCCGGACGGCAGATCGGCGCCATCGAGATCACGCACAAGTACTCGACGGTCGAGATCCCCAGGGTTGCCGAGGACGAGGTGATCAGGGCTTTGGGATCGACCCTCATCAAGGGTCGCAAGGCGCGCGTGGAGCGGTACCGGCCGCCGAACGCCCGTCCGAAGGGGAAGCGATGAGACTGCGGGCAACGCTCGCGACGCTGCCGGCCTACGTGCCGGGTCGCACTGTGCCGGGCGCGATCAAGCTTGCGAGCAACGAGACGCCGTACCCGCCGTTGCCGCACGTCCTGGAGCGCATCGCCGCCGCCGCCGCGGACGTGAACCGCTACCCGGACAGCCACTGCATGCAACTCGCCGACGCGCTCGCAGCGAAGTACGGCGTCGATCCGGCGCAGATCAGGGTGGGCTGCGGCTCGGTCTCCTTGTGCACCCAACTCGTCCAGGCCGTGGCCGATGCGGACGAGGAGGTGATGTACGCCTGGCGCTCGTTCGAGGCTTACCCGATCATCAGCGCGGT
>DATFTS010000576.1:0-3475 GCA_035261645.1 Jatrophihabitans sp.
AGCTGCGCCGGGTGGGGTTCACGCGCATCTCCGTCGGCATGCAGTCTGCAGCCCCGCGGGTGCTCGCGGTGCTCGATCGCAAGCACCGCCCGGGACGACCGGAGGAGGTCGTGCTGGAGGCGCGCGCGGCCGGCTTCGAGCACCTCAGCCTCGACCTGATCTACGGCTCGCCATACGAGACGGACGCCGATTGGCAGGAGTCGCTCGAGGCCGCGATCGGGGCGCGTCCTGACCACATCAGCGCCTACGCCCTGGTTGTGGAGCAGGGAACGGCGCTCGCCCGCCAGGTGGCGACGGGAGTCGTCCCGCCGCCCGACGACGACGTGCAGGCCGATAGGTACGTGATGGCCGACGAGACCCTGCGCGCCGCCGGCTACGACTGGTACGAGATCTCGAACTGGGCCCGCGGCGACGCGGCGCGCTGCCGGCACAACGACCTCTACTGGAGCGACGCCAACTGGTGGGGCATCGGGCCGGGCGCGCACAGCCACGTCAGCGGCGTGCGCTGGTGGAACGTCAAGCACCCGGTGCGCTACACCTCGATGGTCGACGGGGGACGCAGCCCGGCGGCTGGCCGCGAGACCCTCGACGACGGCGCCCGTTACACCGAGCGGGTGATGCTCGGCATTCGGCGCAGCGAGGGGCTGGACGCCTCCGGGCTGCCGGTGGCCGCGCGCGCGGTCGTCCCGCAGCTGGCCAGTTGGGGGTTACTGGAACCGGACGCGCTGCACGCGGGGCGGCTGGTGCTCAGCCAGCGCGGCCGGTTGATGGCCGATGCGGTGGTGAAGGAACTGCTCACCGCGGGGTGAGCCCCGGGTCAGCCCGAGCGGAGCGCGTCCAGGTCGAGGATGCGGACGTGCAGCGTCGTACGACCCTGCAGCGCGGCGCGCAGTGCGCGGTGCAGCCCGTCCTCGAGGTAGATCTCGCCGTGCCACGCGACCGCGTGCGGGAACAGGTCGCCGTAGAACGTGGAGTCCTCGTCCAGGAGATGGTCTAGTTCGAGCTGGCGCTTCGTCGTCGTCAGCTCGTCCAGACGTACAGTGCGCGGGGGTACGTTGGCCCAATCACGGGCAGAAAGGCCGTGATCGGGGTACGGGCGCCCTTCGCGCACCGCCTTGAAGATCACGTCAGCCCTCCACTTCCGCTTCCTGCAAACCCTATCGCCACGGGCTTTGTGGCCGGCGGCGGAACTAAAATGGGTGTGAGGGGCTGGACCGAAGGAAGGGGTGCACCAACACCGTGGGCGTCGAGGATCGCAAGCTCGAGGTGCTGCGCGCCATCGTCCAGGACTACATCGCGACCAACGAGCCGGTGGGCAGCAAATCACTGCTCGACCGGCACAACCTCGGGGTGTCGTCCGCGACGATTCGCAACGACATGGCCGCGTTGGAGGACGAGGGCCTGATCGTGCAGCCGCACACGAGCGCCGGCCGGGTCCCCACGGACGCCGGCTACCGCGTGTTCGTCGACCGGCTCACCGAGATCAAGCCGCTCTCGAGTGCGGAGAAGCGGGCGATCGCGACCTTCCTAGCGGGCGCCGTCGACCTCGATGACGTGCTGCACCGTGCGGTACGCGCGCTGGCGCAGCTCACACGCAACGTGGCGGTCGTGCAGTACCCGTCGCTGTCGCGCAGCCGGGTGCGGCACGTCGAGTTGGTGATGATCTCCACCACTCGCCTGGTGCTGGTGCTCATCACCGACGTCGGGCGGGTGGAGCAGCGGATCATCGACCTGCCGGCGCCGGTTACCGACGACGATGTGCACGACCTGCGCGCCACGCTGAACGCCCGGCTGCGCGACCGGGCGCTGTCCGAGACGCCCGAGATCGTCCGCGACCTGCCCGAACACGTCGAGGCCAAGCTGCGCGGGATGCTGACGACGCTGTCATCGGTGCTGCTCGAGGTGCTCGTCGAGCCGACCAGTGACCGGATCGTGATGGGCGGCACAGCGCACCTGAGCCAGACGATCGACTTCCCGGCGATCCGGCCGGTGCTCGAGGCGCTCGAGGAGCAGGTGGTGCTGCTGCGGCTGCTCGACCAGTCGGTCACGACCAGCAAGGTGCTCGTGCGCATCGGTATCGAGACCGAGCACCAGGGCTTGGCCGACGCGTCGGTGGTGTCCACCGGCTACGGGCTGCACGGTGCCGCCGTCGGGGCGGTCGGCGTGCTCGGCCCGCGGCGCATGGATTACGCGCACACGATGGCCCGGGTGGCCGCTGTGGCCGCGTATGTGGGAGACCTGCTCGAGGACCGCTGACCGTACACTTGGTCTTGGCACTCATGTTTCGTGAGTGCCAACGAGCTTTCTGAGGATGGACAGGTTCGTGGCTGAAGCAGGGCGCGACTACTACCGCCTGCTCGGCGTGCGCAAGGACGCGACGCCGGAGGAACTCAAGCGTGCTTACCGCAAGCTGGCGCGTGAGCTGCACCCCGACGTCAACCCGGATCCGACCGCGCAGGAGCGGTTCAAGGAAGTCACCACAGCCTATGAGGTGCTCTCCGACCCGGAGAAGCGGCGCATCGTCGACCTCGGCGGCGACCCGCTCTCGCAGGCCGGCGCCGCAGCGGGCAGCCCGTTCGGCGGCTTCGCCGGCTTCGGGGACGTCTTCGAGGCGTTTTTCGGCGGCGGCGGACCGATGGGTGCCGGCCGTGGGCGGCGCAGCCGGGTGCGGCCGGGGGCAGACGCACTGCTGCAACTGTCGCTCACGCTGGAGGAGACCGCGTTCGGGGTGCGGCGCGAGATCGCTGTCGACACCGCGATCGTCTGCGACAGCTGCCACGGCAACGGCTGCGCGCCCGGCACGTCCCCGCGGGTGTGCGCCACTTGCGGCGGGCTTGGGGAGATCCAGTCCGTCCAGCGGTCGTTCCTCGGCCAGGTGATGACGACGCGCGCCTGCTCGGCGTGTGGAGGCACCGGCGAGCAGATCCCGTCGCCGTGCCCGACCTGCGGTGGCGACGGACGGGTCCGCGCCCGGCGCACCAAGACCGTCGAGGTGCCGGCCGGCATCGAGGACGGCATGCGGATCCGGTTGGCCGGGCAGGGCGAGGTCGGCCCGGGCGGCGGCCCCGCAGGCGACCTCTACATCGAGATCTCCGAGCAGCCGCACGATGTCTTCACCCGCGAGGGCGCCGACCTGCACTGCACCATCGCAGTGCCGATGACGTCGGCTGCGCTGGGCAGTGATCTCGTCCTGACGACGCTCGACGGTGAGGAGAAGATCGAGGTGCGCGCCGGCACGCAGAGCGGCACCGTGCTGCACCTGCGCGGCAAGGGGGTGCCGAAGCTGCGGAGCTCGCAGCGCGGCGACCTGTATGTGCACGTGGAGGTTCGCACGCCGACCCGCCTCGACGAGGAGCAGGAGAACCTGTTGCGCGAGCTCGCCACGCTGCGCAGCGAAGACGTCTCGATCACCACCAAGCCCACCGGGCTGTTCGGCAAGGTCCGGGACGCCTTCCGGCAGTGAGCGAGTGACCCC
>DATFTS010000577.1:0-2299 GCA_035261645.1 Jatrophihabitans sp.
CCACCACACCCCTCACCACTCGACCGGCCCAGGGCCGCCACCACGCTCCCCTCCCCACGACCGACCGGCCCAGGCCGCAACTCCCGGCCCCACGCCCAGCACCCGGAGGCCCCCCACCGTTCACACGCCGCACAGTCACCACCCAGCGCTCATGCGCCCACTCATGCCAGCGGACAGCTCAGACCGCCTTGCGCTGGTCGCCTGCGTGCCGCCCGTCGGCAAGCTCATCGCCCATCCGCTGATCGACGGTGCGTCGCCCGCAAGCGGGCAGCTCAACCCGCCTTGCGCTGGTCGCCTGTGTGCTGCTCGGCGGGCGTTTGCTGAACGACTGTGTGCTGCTCGACGGGAGTTTGCTGAACGACTGTGTGCTGCTCGGCGGGAGTTTGCTGGGCGTCTGGGTGGTGCTCGGCGGGGGGCCGGTGGTCGTTGGGTTGGTGGTCGGCGGATGGTTGGGGGTCGGGTGGGAGGAGTTTTCGGAAGTCTTCGGTTGAGATGATTGGGATGGCGTAGTCGCGGGCTGCGCGTGCTTTTACCGAGAGGCTGTCTACGTCGGCGGCGACGACAAAGGTTGTGTCGGGGCGGACCGACTCCTGTGGTGCGAAGCCGGCGGCGATCGCTCGGTCCCACCAGGTTTCTCGTGGCTCAACCATGTCGCCGGTGAAAACCAGCGTGCTCCCCGGCGGGAACCCGCGTGCCCCAGGGCGATCCGGTACGACGTACCGGCCGTTGCTGGCTCGCAGGAGTGCGTCGTCGACGTCGGACGCGCGTTGCCCGAGCATGACCGCGACCTGGTCGAGGTCGTTGCGCTGATCCGGTGTGATCTCGCCCGTCGCCCACGACGCATCCGCCAGCGCGGACACGTAGTACCTATGGAGGTGGTCGACCTGCGGACGGGTCATCCCGAGCTCGTTCGCCACCTGCACCAGTTGGTCGGCGTCCGCCGCGGTGATCTCGCGGTTGGCGAGGATCGTGTCCAGCAGCACCAGGTACGAGTCGGCCTGCGGCGGCTCCGGCACCCGGGGCAACTGGTCGACGAGTCGACTCATCCACCCGTGCCGCCCGCCCGCGTGAACCGGCCGCACGGTCGGCGCGACGCCCGTCCCCGGAAGCTCGGGCCACGGTAATCGGCGGATCTCTTCATAAGCCCACTGCCACGGCGGCGGTGCCGCGAACGCGCCCAGGTACTGCGCGAACAGCTCGGCCGTGGCGCGCGTGTCCGCCAGCGCCGAATGCCACCCCTCGATCGAGATCCCCGCGGCCGCACAACACGCGCCGAGCGTCCGCTTCGCGCCCGGATGCAGGTAGCCGGCCAGCGCCATCGTGCACATCGACCGCTCGGTGATCAGCGGCACCGACACACCGAGCCGCGCGAACTCGGCCCGCAGGAAACCCAGATCGAACTCGACGTTGTGCCCGACAACCATCCGCCCCGCGAGCAGCCCACCCAACTGTGCCGCGATATCGGCGAACTCGGGCGCCGCGAGCACGTCGGCGGTGAGGATCCCGTGGATGTGCTGCGGACCGAGGTCGCGCCGCGGATTCAGCAGCGTCACCCACTCGCGCTCGACCTGTCCGCGCGCGTCCAGCAGCACGACGGCGATCTCGATCACCCGATGCCGATGGCTCGGCAGCAGGCCGGTCGTCTCGGTGTCGATGACGGCGTACATCCGGGTCCTCCTCCGGTCGATGACCGACTGGAACAAGCCAATCACAGGCCGCCGACAGTTTTCGTCCCGTCAGGATTCCGGCAGATCCACCGCGATCTCCGCGCCCAGTTTCGCGCCGTGGGCGAGCTGCAGTTCGTCGCCGCTCCAGAACCGCCCCGGGTCGTACCAGTTCGGGCGCCGGCCGTGCAGCAGCCCCATCGCCTCGTACGTCAGCGCGACCACCTCCGCGCAGTACGCCGACTCAAGCTCGCGCGAGCCCTGCCGCAGCGCCGGCATCCGCCCGCGGACCCAGCGCGACGCCAGCCGCGCCGTCGACGGGAACGGCGTACCGTCGAGCCGCGCGACAGTCTTGAGTACGGCGTCCTCCATCGCCCGGGTGACTGGGTGATCGAGCTGCCGCAGCCACGCCCGCTGACCGTACTTGCGCCCCCACACGAGAACCGCGTCGCGCAGGTCGTGCAGCTGTACGCCGCGGTGGTGCGTCCCCGTCCACATGTCCGGCAGCGAACGCCCCAGCTCGGCGTGCCACATCAGCGGTGGCAGATCCTCGACGACGATCGCCATGCCGACGTGGTTGACCGGGCTGTTCGTGGTCAGCTGGATCGCACGATCCGCCGCACTCGCACCGCGAA
>DATFTS010000578.1:0-7787 GCA_035261645.1 Jatrophihabitans sp.
CCGCGCCCGCCAAGAACGAGGACGTCACGCTCGTCATGGGTGTCAACGACGACGCGTACGACCCGGCAAAGCACACGATCATCTCGAACGCCTCGTGCACTACGAACTGCCTCGGCCCGCTGGCCAAGGTGCTGCACGATGCGTTGGGTATCGAGCGCGGCCTGATGACGACGGTGCACGCGTACACGCAGGATCAGAACCTGCAGGACGGCCCGCACAACGACCTGCGTCGTGCCCGTGCCGCCGCGATCAACATCGTCCCGACCTCGACCGGTGCGGCGAAGGCCATCGGCCTGGTGCTGCCCGAACTGAAGGGCAAGCTGGACGGCTTTGCGCTGCGGGTGCCGGTGCCGACCGGCAGCGTCACCGACCTGACGGTGACCGTCGGCCGAGAGACGAGCGTCGACGAGGTGAAGGCGGCCTACAAGGCGGCTGCCGACGGCCCGTTGAAGGGCATCCTCACCTACACCGAGGACCCGATCGTGAGCACCGACATCGTCAGCGATCCGGCGTCGTGCATCTTCGACGCGGAACTGACGAAGGTGATCGGCGACCAGGTCAAGGTCGTCGGCTGGTACGACAACGAGTGGGGCTACTCGAACCGGCTGGTCGACCTCGTCCAGCTCGTCGGCGGCTCGCTGTAATCCAGCCGCTGATGAAGACTCTCGACGACCTGATCAAACGCGGGGTCAAGGGTCGGCGCATCCTGATCCGTTCAGACCTCAACGTCCCGATCGCTGACGGCAAGGTCTCCGACGACCTGCGCATCCGCGCGTCGCTGCCTGCCTACACGAAGCTGCTCGAGCACGGTGCGCGGCTGATCGTCGCCGCGCATCTGGGCCGGCCGAAGGGTGCGCCCGAGCCGGCGTACACGCTCGGGCCGGTCGCCGACCGGCTGGCACAACTGCTGGGGCGGCCGGTGGACTTCGCTCTCGACACCGTGGGCGAGAGCGCGCGGTTGCTCGCCGAGGAGCTCAAGGACGGCGAGATCCTCCTGCTCGAGAACGTCCGGTTCAACCCGGGCGAGACGAGCAAGGACGACAAGGAGCGTGCCGAGTTCGCCCGCTGTCTCGCGTTCCTGACCGGTGGTGAGGACGACGGCGGGGCGTTCGTAGAGGACGCGTTCGGGGCGGTGCACCGCAAACACGCGTCGGTGTACGACGTGCCGAGGCTGCTGCCCCACTACGTCGGCGACCTCGTGCGCGACGAGCTGAACGTGCTGCGGCAGCTGACCGGTGATCCCGCGCGTCCGTATGTCGTCGTGCTCGGCGGCTCGAAGGTCAGCGACAAGCTTGCGGTCATCGAGTCGTTGCTGCCCAAGGTCGACCGTCTGCTGGTCGGTGGCGGCATGTGCTTCACCTTCCTGGCGGCGCAGGGCCACGAGATCGGTGACTCGCTCGTCGAGCCGGACCAGATCGACACCTGCAAGCGGCTGCTCGAAGAGTCCGGCGACAAGATCGTGTTGCCGGTGGACATCGTGGTCGCGGCCGAGGTCAGCGACGACGCGCCGACGCAGATCGTCCCCGCCGACGCCATCCCGCCCGGCGGTAAGGGACTGGACATCGGGCCGGCGTCGGTCCGGTTGTTCGCCGAGGCGTTGGCCGACGCGCAGACGGTGTTCTGGAACGGTCCGATGGGCGTGTTCGAGGTGGCGCCGTTCGCCGCCGGCACGAAGGGCGTTGCCGAGGCGGTGGCTGCCTGCAAGGGGCTGTCCGTCGTCGGCGGCGGCGACTCGGCCGCGGCTATACGCAAGCTCGGGCTGAACCCGAACGCGTTCGGGCACATCTCCACGGGCGGCGGTGCGTCACTGGAGTTCCTCGAGGGCAAGGAGTTGCCAGGCGTTGCGGTTCTGGAAGAAGCCTGAGGTGGCCAAGCCTGTCTCGGCGCCGTTGCCGGCGTCCGGTCGCCGTCCGCTCATCGCCGGCAACTGGAAGATGCACTACACCCACCTCGAGGCCATCGGGCTGACCCAGAAGCTGGCGTTCAGCCTGACGCCCGAGCAGTTCGCTGCCGTTGAGGTGGTGATCCTGCCGCCGTTCGTGAGCATCCGCTCCGTACAGACGTTGATCGACGGAGATGGGGTGCCGATCCGATACGGCGCGCAGGACCTCTCGCAGCACGACTGGGGCCCTTACACCGGGGACGTTTCCGGGCCGATGCTCGCCAAGCTCGGCTGCAGCTACGTGATCGTCGGGCACTCCGAGCGGCGCGAGTACCACCACGAGGACGATGCGCTGGTCAACGCCAAGCTGGTGGCCGCGTTCCGCAACCAGCTCACCCCGATCCTCTGCGTCGGCGAGTCGCTCGAAGTGCGCGAGGCGGGTAGGTATCTCGAGCACTGCCGGGCGCAGGTGGACGCTGCACTTGCCGGGCTGCCGGCCGAGCAGGTCGAGTCGATCGTCATCGCCTACGAGCCGATCTGGGCGATCGGTACCGGCGAGGTGGCCACGCCCGCCGACGCGCAGGAAGTCTGTGCCGCGATTCGGGAGCGGCTGGGCACGCTTTATTCGTCCGACCTGGCGTCCGGGGTACGGGTGCTCTACGGCGGATCGGTGAAGGCGTCCAACGCTGGCGAGATCGTGGCCCAGCCCGACATCGACGGCGCGCTCGTCGGCGGCGCCAGCCTCGACCCGGTGGAGTTCACTGCGATCTGCGTCGCGGCGGGCCAGCCCGTCCTCGCGGGCTGAGCCACCTCGTCGCAAACTGAACGAGGCCAGGTAACCTTGTTCAGCACGATGTCTTTCGCTGTCTGTCTTCCGCTGTCTACCGAACCTATCGAGGCTTTCCGACCATGATCCTGACGCTGTCGATCATTCTGGTGCTCTCGAGCCTGCTGCTCATCGTGCTCGTGCTGCTGCACCGCGGCAAGGGCGGCGGCCTGTCCTCGATGCTGGGCGGCTCGTTCTACTCCAGCCTGTCCGGTTCGTCGGTGGTTGAGCGAAACCTCGACCGGTTGACGATCATCGCGGGCGCCGTCTGGTCGATCAGCATCATCGGGCTCTGCCTGCTCTACAAAAACGCAGGCTGACGCCGCCATCGTTGCGGAGAAGGAGATTCACACGTGGCTGGTGGCAGTGCCATTCGGGGCAGCCGTGTCGGCGCCGGGCCGATGGGCGAGAACGAGCGCGGCGAGTCAGCGCCCCGGCAGTTCGTGTCGTTCTTCTGCGCAAACGGGCATGAGGTGCGTCCGGCGTTCGCCCTGGACGCGTCGCTGCCCGACACCTGGGACTGCCCGCGATGTGGCTTCCCGGCCGGCCGGCAGTCGGAGGCGCCACCGAGCGCCCCGCGCAACGAGCCCTATAAGACGCATCTCGCGTACGTGAAGGAGCGGCGCAGCGACGAGGACGGCGCCGCGATCCTCGAAGAGGCCCTCGCCCGCCTGCGCGCCCGCCGCGGCGAGTAGCCGAAGCTGCACTTCGCCCCACGTAGCTCCCTGTAGCGCAAGTTGTCCGCGTCGCCCCGCTCAGCGGAAGTTGTCCGCGCGTCCGGGCGCTAGAGCGGCTGGAAGCGCAGACAACTCGCGGTGGGTGATCCCGCGGCCCCTCCGCCACCCGACTAGCCGAAGTTGTCCGCGCGTGCGGCCGCTAGAGCGGCTGGAAGCGCGGACAAATTGCGGTGGGTGATCCCGCGGCCCCTCCGCCACCCCGACTAGCCGAAGTTGTCCGCGCGTGCGGCCGCTAGAGCGGCTGGAAGGGCGGACAACTTGCGGTAGGGGACCCAACCGCCGGACAACTTGCGGTGCGGGACCAACCGGCGGGCAGCTCGCGGTGGGCGACCCACCGGCGGGTTAGCGGTTGAGCTTGGCTGCGGCGTCCTCGTCGGTGAGCCAGAGAGTGTGCTCCCGCCCGCGCGGCGCCGACGACGGCAGTGCCACCGGGTCGCGGGTGCTGAGCGCCCTGGCCACCGCGTCGGCCTTGCTCTCGCCGGACGCGACGAACCACACCTCGCGCCCGGCGTCCAACGCCGGCAACGTGAGCGACAGCCGCGTCGGCGGCGGCTTGGGCGAGTCGTGCACGGCAACCACCGAGCTGTCGGTCACCCGCGTGGCCGGGTGGCCGGGGAACAGCGACGCGCAGTGCCCGTCGGGTCCCACGCCGAGCAGGATCACGTCGAACGCCGGCACGTCCCCGTCCGAGGTGCCGTCCGCTGCCGCAGCCAGTTCCCCCGCGTAGGACGCTGCCGCTGCCTCTGCGTCGTCGCCGAAGCCGGCGTCCGACGCCGGCATCCGGTGCAGCTTCGCCGGGTCGACGGGCACGTGGTCGAACAGCAACTTCATCGCGGGGCGGTCGTTGCGGTCGGGGGAGTCCGCCGGGACATACCGCTCGTCGCCCCACCAGACGTGCACGCGCTGCCAATCCAGGGGTGCGTCCGCAGCCGCCATGCTGGCGAGCACCTTCTCGAGGATGCTGCCGCCGGTGACGACGAGGTGGGCGACGCCCCGCGCCTGCACCGCAGCTGCCAACGTGGCGAGCGTGCGGGCCGCGGTGTCCGCGGCGAGTTGTTCCGCGGTGTGCTCCACAACGACCTCCGGCGCTGCGCCGGCGTTCACGAGTTCGCCCTCTCGGCTTCGGCCGGGTCGTGCCAGATGTGCTTTCGCACGGGTGAGCGATCATTCAACCCGGGCACGCCAGTGACCGTCGACAGCGCCTCCGCGTAGATGGCGTCGTGGTCGAGCCGGCGCACCTCCTCGGCGAGCAGGTCGCCGAGCGGACGGTCGCCGAAGGGCGAGTACGAATCCTGCTGCCCTTCGCGCCTGAGCACGAGATGCCCGCCTTCGTTCGTTGCACGGGTCACCTTGCCGTTGTCGAACGTGACGTCCACGCCGCTGATCGGCTCGTCGTCGATCCCGTCGATGCTGACGTCGATGCGCAGCCGCGACTGCAGCCAGCCGGCCATCAACTTGGCGGAGGGCTCGTTCTCCCCGCCGTGCACCACCGCTGCCGTCGCCTTGTGGCGACCACCGTCGAAGGCGGAGGCCAGCGCGATACGCCAGTGGGTCAGGCGAGTCCACGCAAGATCGGTGTCGCCGGGCGCGTAGTCCTCGGCCCGCTGCTGCAGCGCCTCACTTGGACGCGTGGCCCGCATCACGTCGGTGATCCGGCGCTCGGCGAACACCCCGAGCGGGTCGTACGCGATCTTCTCCGGCGGCTCACCGTGCCACCACGTGACCACGGGGGCGTCCGGCGCGAGCAGTGGCAACGTCACCGACTCGGCGTGCAGCGCCAGCCGGCCGTACATCCGGAGCACCACCGACTCTCCCGGACCGAGCCGGCCGCCGATCGTCACCTCCGCGTCCAGCCGCGGCACGGGCGCGTCGATCTGGCGGCGAACCACCACTATCAGGCGCATCGGGTGGCGGCTCGCCGCGATGGTGGCGGCATCCTCGGCTTCCTCGACGTCCTTCTCGGCGACGACGACGACGAGCGTCAGCGCGATGCCACTTGTCACCGCGCCGCCGGTCCGCCGTTCCGCGGCGAGAGCCTTGACGACCGCCGTCCCCGTCGTATCCCACAGAACCGTCATGGCCGCCTCCAGGATCGTCCGTCGCGGGCGAGCATGTCGTCGGCTTCCTTCGGTCCCCACTCCCCAGCCCGGTAGAAGCACGGCTCGCTGGGTGCCCAGAACTCCTCGAGCGGGTCGATCACCCGCCACGACGCCTCGACTTCTTCGCTCTTCGGGAACAGCGTCGCGTCGCCGATGAGCACGTCGAGGATCAACCGCTCGTACGCCTCGGGGGAGGACTCGGTGAACGCCTCGCCATAGAGGAAGTCCATCGCTACGTCGCGCACTTCCATCGCGCTGCCCGGCACCTTGGAGCCGAACTTCAGCGTGACGCCTTCGTCCGGCTGCACACGCAGGACGAGCTGGTTGTGGCCGAGCTCCTGCGTATCGGTCTTGCTGAACGGCAGGTGGGGTGCCTTCTTGTAGATGACTGCGATCTCGGTGACGCGCTTGGGCAGGCGCTTGCCGGTGCGCAAGTAGAAGGGCACTCCCGCCCAACGGCGCGTCTCCACGCCGAGGCGCAGCGCGACGTAGGTCTCGGTCTTCGAGTCCGGCGGGATGCCGTGCTCCTGGCGGTAGGCCACGGCCCGCTCTCCGGCGAGCCAGCCCTGGTCGTACTGCCCGCGGATCGCGTACGCGTTCAGATCGGGCGGCAACGAGACCGCCCGCAGGGCCTTGAGCTTCTCGATGCGCACCGCGTCGGCGGAGAACTCGACCGGCTCCTCCATCGCGGTCAGCGCGAGCAGTTGGAGCAGGTGGTTCTGAACCACGTCGCGCGCGGCACCGGTGACGTCGTAGAACGCAGCGCGCCCGCCGATGCCCACGTCCTCGGCCATGGTGATCTGCACAGAGTCGACGTAGTTGGCGTTCCACACCGGCTCGAACCACAGGTTGGCGAAGCGCAGTGCCAGCAGGTTCTGCACCGTCTCCTTGCCGAGATAGTGGTCGATCCGATACACCTCGTGCTCGGGGAACACGTTGTCGACCAGAGCATTGAGCTCCTGCGCGCTCGCAAGATCATGCCCGAACGGCTTCTCGACGACGACGCGCCGCCAGCCACCTGTCTTCTTGGCGGACGCGAGGCCGGTGCGCTTCACCTGCTTGAGAACGGTGAGGAACATCGACGGTGGCACCGAGAGGTAGAACGCGGCGTTGCCGCGGATACCGTGCGCTTCCTGCATCTCCGGCAAGGTCTTGGCAAGCTCGTCAAAGGCCTTGTCGTCATCGAACGAGCCCTCAATGAACTTCGTGTTCGCTACCAACCGGCGCCAAACGTCCTCGTTCCAGTTGGTGCGAGCGCCCTCTTGCGCACTCTTGCGCATGAGGGTCTCGAAGCTGCCGCCGCCGGGCCAGTCCGAACGGGACATGCCGATCATCACGAAGTCGGCCGGCAACAAGCCGCGGTTGGCGAGGTCGTAGATCGCCGGGATGAGCTTCTTGCGAGACAGATCGCCGCCGATGCCGAAGATCACGAGAGCACATGGCTCGGGAACCCGTGGCAGCCGGCGGTCGCGGGGATCGCGCAGCGGGTTCTGTAAGCCCGCGCCGTAATCGCGCTGTCGGGGCGCGACCGCGGCGGGCGTCGCCGCCGCGGCCGTGGCCGCCCTCGAACGGCGGGCCCGTTGAGTCGTCTCGCTCACCGCGCCGGGCTCACGAGGCCGATTCGAGCTGAGCGCGCACGCTTTCGGCGAGCTGGGCGTAGGAGTCCTCGAACTTCTGCACGCCCTCGACCTCGAGCACCTCGATGACGTCGTTGTAGCTGATGCCGAGCTTGTCGAGGTCCTCGATCACCTTGCGGGACTGGTCGTACGTGCCGGCGATCGTGTTGCCGCGGATCTTCCCGTGGTCCTGCACCGCGTCGAGCGTCGCCTCGGGCATGGTGTTGACGGTGTCGGGTGCGACCAGTTCGACGACGTACATGGTGTCGTCATAGGTCGGATCCTTCACGCCCGTGGACGCCCACAGCGGGCGCTGTACGTTCGCTCCGGCGGCCGCCAGCGCCTGCCAGCGGTCGGACGCGATGACCTTCTCATAGCGCTCATAGGCAAGCCGCGCGTTGGCAATCGCCGCCTTGCCGCGAAGCGCCCGCGCCTCGTCCGTCCCAATCTTGTCCAGCCGCTTGTCCACCTCGGTGTCGACCCGGGACACGAAGAACGACGCCACTGATCGGATGGTCGACAGGTCGATGCCCTTCTCCTTCGCCTGCTCGAGGCCGGTGAGGTAGGCGTCCATGACCGCGTCGTAGCGATCCAGGCCGAAGATCAGCGTGACGTTCACGTTGATGC
>DATFTS010000579.1:0-1768 GCA_035261645.1 Jatrophihabitans sp.
CGGCCTCGTCCGGAATCAGATCGGGCGTGATCGCTCCCGAGCCGCCGGCCTCGGCCAAGCCACGCGCGAACCGTTCGACGCCATAGCGCTCGACCGGGTTCCAGTACGTCATGATCACCGCCGCGGCGCCCGCGTCGGCCACCGCCGCGACCGCCCGCAGCGCGTCCGCCATCCCGACGCCCGCGCGAACGGCCGGTTCTGCCGCTGCCTGGATCGTCGGCCCGTCCATCACCGGATCGCTGTACGGGACGCCCACCTCGACGATGTCGACCCCGCCCTCGACCATTGCGCGCATGGCGCCGATCGACATGTCGACGGACGGGTACCCGACGGGCAGATAGCCGATCAGCGCGGCGCGGTTGTCGGCTTTCGCCTTCGCCAGTGCATCGGAGAGCGCGCTCACGTCACACCAGGCCGAAGTACTTGGAGGCGGTCTCGACGTCCTTGTCGCCGCGGCCGGAGAGGTTCACGAGCACGATGCCGCCTGGGCCGACCTCGCGTCCGACGTCGAGCGCGCCGGCGAGTGCATGCGCCGACTCGATCGCCGGGATGATGCCTTCGGTGCGCGAGAGCACCGAGAACGCGTCCATCGCTTGCGCATCGGTGATCGGGCGGTACTCGGCCCTGCCGATGTCGTGCAGGTACGAGTGCTCAGGCCCGACGCCGGGGTAGTCGAGACCCGCCGAGATCGAATGCGATTCGATGGTCTGCCCGTTCTCGTCCTGCAACAGGTAGGACCGCGCGCCGTGCAATACGCCTGGAGCACCGCCCGTGATGGACGCCGCGTGCCGGCCCGTCTCGACGCCGTCGCCACCCGCCTCGAAGCCGATGAGTCGCACGCCTTCGTCAGGGACGAAAGCGGTGAAGATCCCGATCGCGTTCGAGCCGCCGCCGACGCACGCCACCACAGCGTCCGGCAGTCGGCCGCAGAGCTCCAACACCTGCGTGCGCGCCTCGTCACCGATCACGCGCTGGTATTCGCGCACCATCATCGGAAACGGATGCGGACCCGCGACGGTACCGAAGACGTAGTTCGTCGTCTCGACATTGGTCACCCAGTCGCGCATCGCCTCGTTGATCGCGTCCTTGAGCGTCCGGGAGCCAGTGGTCACCGGGACGACCTCGGCGCCAAGCAGACGCATGCGCGCGACGTTGAGTGCCTGCCGGTGGGTGTCCTCCTCACCCATGTAGACGGTGCACTCGAGGCCCATCAACGCCGCGGCGGTCGCGGTCGCGACGCCGTGCTGACCGGCTCCGGTCTCGGCGATCACGCGCTTCTTGCCGATGCGTTGGGTCAGGAGCGCTTGGCCGAGCACATTGTTGATCTTGTGCGACCCGGTGTGGTTGAGATCTTCGCGCTTGAGCAACACGCGCGCGCCCCCGGCGTGCTCGGCGAAACGGGGGACCTCAGTCAGCGGCGACGGCCGCCCGGTGTAATCGCGGTGCAGCCGGTCAAGCTCGGCACGAAACACCGGGTCGTTCTGCGTCTCATGGAAGGCGGCGGTGAGGTCGTCAATGGCGGCGACCAGCGCCTCCGGGACGAAACGACCGCCGTAGGGGCCGAAATGGCCGGTGGCGTCTGGAACGGAGTCAGCAGGCACGGTTAGCTCCGGAGGTTGGTTCGGACGGTGGACGGATTCAGCCGTGCCATCGCCCGCGGAGTAGGTGCGCTACCTGCATGGCTGCGAGAGTACCGGCCCGACGATTGCAATTCGCTCTGCTGGTGGACCTGCGGCGGGCGATAGTGTGCGATGGGAGGGCTGATGTC
>DATFTS010000580.1:0-3588 GCA_035261645.1 Jatrophihabitans sp.
GTTCGTCACGGCGGGTGTCATGGCCCCGCTGGCGGCCGCACCGGTGGCCAAGCCGACGCCGCGGCCACCCTCGGCGAAGCCGTACAACCCCATGCTCGGCGCGCTGGCGACGCCATCGCCATCCGCTCCGGCCGTGCGCGAGGTGCTCCAGCGCAGCCCCGTGCATGTGTCCAAGCCGGCGCCCGTGACCCACGGCGTCATCAGCGACCTCGCCGCCAACGGCGTCCCGCAGGTGGCGCTCAACGCCTACCGGGTGGCCGCGGCCCGGATGGCCAACGTCGACCCCGGCTGCGGCATCGACTGGGCGTTGCTGGCCGGCATCGGCCGCGAGGAGTCCGACCACGGCCGGTTCGCCGGCGCCGTCCTGCACGCCGACGGGGTCTCGACCCCGCCGATCATCGGGCCGGCCCTGGACGGCGTCCATTGGGACTACATCCCGGCACCGGCGAACGGCGTGCAGCTCGACGGCGACTCGACGTACGCGCACGCGCTCGGCCCGATGCAGTTCATCCCGTCCACGTGGGCCATCTACGGCACCGACGCGACCGGCGACGGAAAGGCCGACATCTTCAACATCAACGACGCAGCACTCGGTGCTGCTCGCTACCTGTGCACCGCCGGCGGCAACCTGCGCACGCACGACGGCCAGGTGCGCGCCGTGCTCGCGTACAACCACTCGGACCAGTACCTCGCGCAGGTGCTCGCGCTCGCCGATGCCTACCGGCGCGGTATCCCGATCAGCGGCATACCCGTCGGCATCACCACCGGCGCGTTGCCGACGATCACCAATACCGGCTACATCCCGCCGGCGAACCCAGCGGCGCCGACCGCGGTGCAGAAGAGCAGGAAGCACGCGGCGAAGACCAGCCCGAAGGCCCAGCCGTCGAAGGGCCACAGCGCAAGCGCGTCGGCGGGCGGCGCAACGACCTCACGGCCCGCGCCGTCCGGGTCGGGATCAACGCCACCGCCGAGCAAGTCCGGCACCGGTTCGTCGCCGAAGCCGGCGCCCAGCCTGCCGCTGCCGACGGTGAGCCCGACGCCGAGCCCGAGCAAGACCTGCAACCTGGTGGACCACCTGCTCGGCAAGTGCTAGCCCACGAGGCCGCAGGTTGGGCTGGCGCGGGCTAGTGCGTGCCGGCAGCGTCGGCGAGCATGCGCAGGCCGGTGACGATGCCACCGACCAGGTCGCCGTTCGCGAACGAGGCTCGCATCGCCAGCGCGGCAAGGGCGCACGAGCGGTTGGGCAGCCGCTTAGCTGATTCGGGACCCGTGACGATCTGCAGCACTCGCTGCGCCGGCGAGACGGCGACGAGCACGGACGCGTCGTCCAGCTCCTCGAACAGCGCCTCGGCGTGCGCACGTGCCGGGGTCTTCAAATCGCCGACGTAGACGGAGAACGTGAGCCCGGTTTCGCGGCTGGAAAGCGTCAGCGCCTCGTCCAGCCGGCTGAGCTGGCGCGCGGTGAACGGGCCGGCTTCGGCGGTGTGCCCCTGGGGCCCGTACTGCAGCTCCTGATGCTGGGTCTTCGCGACCTCACCACTCACCGCTGGCACCCCCAACCGCGGTGGTCCGCTCCTCGGACTTCTCGTGCGCCACGACCGCGTCCGGGTGCGGTACGTACCACGTGGGCGGGTAGTCCCACGTGCGTCCGGGACGGTAGCGGTTCGGCTGGCGCACGATCGCCTTGCCGTAAACGGCGAGGGCGAGGAGCGCGATGATGCCGGCCGGAATGCCGACGAAAACCAGCACGGTCTGCCAGACGCTCACAACTGGTAACCGTAGCGAACTCGGGCGTCGATCCGGCCGCCAGGGTGGGCGTCCCTCAGCCGATTGGTCCGGCGAAGCTGCGCCTGGATCAGACGGCCGGTGCGACCGCTGCGCCGTGCTCGCCCAGGCCCAGGTACTGCGCCCACGAGGGCTCGCGCACCGTCCAGCCCATGACCACCGCAACCGTCGCGGGCGGCTGCACGGGCGAGCGGGCCAGGTGCCAGCCGAGTTCGGCGAGCAGCCGGTCACCCTTGCGGTGGTTGCAGCGGGCGCAGGCGGCGACCACGTTCGTCCAGATGTGCGCGCCTCCGCGCGAGCGCGGGCGGACGTGATCGATGGTGTCGGCGCGCCCGCCGCAGTAGACGCAGGCGTGCCCGTCGCGTTCAAGCACCGCCCGGCGCGTCAACGGCACCTCTCGGCGGTAAGGGACCCTTACGTAGCGGCTGAGCCTGACGACGGTGGGCACCGGCACGCTCAGCCGCTCGGAATGCATGAAGTCGTCGCTGGACTCCACCACCACGGCTTTCTCAGCGAGGACGAGGACGACCGCGCGCCGCAACGGAACGACGCACAACGGCTCGTACGTCGCGTTGAGCACCAAGGCCGCGCCCATTGCACTCCTCCGTTCTAGAGGACAGTCAACCTGACGACGCGCCGGTTCGCACGCATCTAACCCGTGCGCAGCGCCACAGACCGGTGAGTCGGGCTTGCGATCCGACCCCGGGCCCATGGCAGGGTGGGGCGGATGAGCCCAGCCCAAGGAACCGCCACGCTCGCGCTTCGGGCCTACGCGGCAGCTCGCGCGGGCCGCGGCGACGGATCAGTTCACCTCGCCACGCTGCCCAAGTTCTGGGACGAGCATGAGAAGGTTCTGATCCAGACCCCGATCCGGGTCGTCGCGATCATCATCGTGTCGCTTTTGGTGCGCGCCATCCTCCGCCGCATGATCGATCGGGCCGTCCGCCCCGTTCGCGGCGACGTGCCGCGCCTCCTGCGCCCGTTCAAGGAGCGGATCGAGAACAGCTCGTTCCTCGAGTCGGCAGGCCTGCTGTCCGAGCGGCGGGCGCAGCGGGCCGCCACGCTGGGCTCAGTGCTGAAATCGGCCGCGTCCGCGACGATCTTCGTGGTCGCGTTCCTGCTGATCCTGGGCGAACTGCAGATCAACCTTGCACCGTTCATCGCCGGCACATCGATCGTCGGGGTGGCGCTCGGCTTCGGCGCGCAGAACATCGTCAAGGACTTTCTGGCCGGAATGTTCATGCTGATGGAGGACCAGTACGGCGTCGGCGACGTGATCGACTTCCAAATGGCGAGCGGGACCGTCGAGGCGGTGGGCCTGCGCTCGACTCGGCTGCGCGACGTCAACGGGACGGTCTGGTACGTCCGAAACGGCGAAGTGCTGCGCGTCGGCAACCAGAGCCAGGGCTTCGCCCAAGTGGTGTTGGACATCCCGATCGACGCCTGGGCCGACGTCGACGCGGCGACCAGGGCGATGCAGGACGTCTCCAAGGAGATCGTCGACGACGAGGACTGGACACCGGTGTTCCTCAGCGCGCCGGAGGTGCAGGGCGTCGAGTCGATGACCCGGGACGAAACGGTGATCCGGATCGTGGCCAAGGTGCGTCCGCTCGAGCAATGGCGCACGGCGCGCGAACTGCGCCGGCGGATTCGCGACCGCCTCGAGCGGCTCAACATCGACGCGCACGTGCCGCCGACACCCCCAGAGCCCTCCCCCGCGGACGCGCCCTCGCCAGAGAGCGAGGCTGCCGGCGTCGCCCCCGCCCCGGGTGGCGACGGCCGGCCAGCCACGTCCGCCAAGCC
>DATFTS010000581.1:0-1513 GCA_035261645.1 Jatrophihabitans sp.
CAGCGCGATGATGCCCGGCTTCGGCGCCGCACCGCCGAGGAAGTCGAAGTCGGCGCCGTTGAGGTAGACGTTGCCGCGCTGATCGACGGCGATCTCGTTCCAGCCGTGTGCGGCGACCGGAGTCAGATCGGCGTGCTGGACAAACGATCCGTCCGGCTCCTGGCGCAGCAGCGTCTCACCGGTCATGAGCAGACGTCCGTCGGGAAGCCAATCGATCGACCAACCGAATCCCGGGCGTCCCTGGGCCACCACTTCGCTCGTGCCGTCCAGGTCGACGGCGATGATCTCGCCCGCACTCCAGTGGGCGAACCACAGACGGCCGTCATGCCAGCGGGCCGATTCGACGAAGGCCAGCCCGTCGAGCAGGACCCGCGGTGTGCGGGGAGGGGTGGTTTCGGCCATCGCGGTGTGCCTCTCTTCGAACGCCGACTAGAACTAGACCGCACAGTACCCAGATGGGAACTGCACCGTCTAGTACGCTCCGGTCATGGTTGCACGCCCCGAGGTCGAAGACGATCGGCGTTCGGCTCGCAAGCGGCGCGCGATCCTCGATGCTGCGACGGCCGCGTTCCTCGAGCAGGGTTACCGGGGGACGAGTATGGATTCAATCGCCGCGGCCGCGCAGGTGTCCAAGCAGACCGTCTACAAACACTTCAACGACAAGGAGCGACTCTTCACCGAGCTCATCGCGGCCACGGTGCAGGAGGCGAGCGATCCGGTGCACGCTGAGGTCCGCCGCCTCGCGGACACCGGCCGGCTCGAGGACGATCTGCGCGACCTCGCCCGCCGGCTGCTCAGGCTCGTGTTGCAGCCGAGCGTGATGCGGCTGCGCCGGCTGGTGATCGCCGAAGCGAAGCAGTTCCCCGAACTTGGCCGAGTGTTCTACGAGCTCGGGCCGGGCCGGACTATCGCGGCGCTGACCCAGACGTTCAGTGAGTTGGCCGGCCAGGGACGGTTGCGAATCGACGACCCCAAGGTGGCGGCCGCGCAGTTCAACTGGCTGGTGATGGCCGCGCCGCTGAATGAGGCGATGCTGCTGGGCAAGGACGAGCCGCCGTCGGCCCGGGACGTCCGCAGGTGGGCAGACAACGGCGTGCGGACGTTCCTGGCCGCCTTCGGCTAACCCTCCGTCGCGATCGGCGCCATCAGCGCCGAGGTGGCACGGACGAGATCCGCGGGTGCCAGCTCGACCTGCAGGCCGCGCTTGCCCGCCGACACGTAGACCGTCGAAAACGCCTCCGCTGAGGCGTCGACCACTACTCGCAGCCGGGTCCGCTGGCCGAGCGGCGAGACGCCTCCGACCACGTACCCGGTGGCTCGCGAGGCGAGCGCCGGATCGGCCATCTCGGCCCGCTTTGCGCCCAACGCCGCGGCGAGCGCCTTCAGGTCGAGCCGAGCCGCGACCGGCACCACGGCACACGCCAGCTTGCCCTCCACCGACGCGATCAGCGTCTTGAAGATCCGCCGCGGGTCGACGCCGAGAGCCTCGGCAGCCTCCTCGCCGTAAGCCTGG
>DATFTS010000582.1:0-5136 GCA_035261645.1 Jatrophihabitans sp.
GCACCCGGGCGGTCGTATCGGGGTGCGTCCAAGCGATGATGGCCGTCGAGCCCAGCAACGCGGCGATGGACAAGATTGCGCCCAGCACCACCGTCGTGCCAGGTGAGGTCCGCCGCATGATTTAAGCGTTCCCCGATCGTCCAGATGGCGCCACCAATGTCTGCGGCGACACAGCCTCCCTACCCGCTGAGGCTCGGCGCGTCCGGCGCAGACAGGGTCAACAGGACGCCTGCCACCGCTGGCGAGTTGCTCATCCTCGCCTCGAGCGCGCGTAGGCGCACCGCCAGGTTCGACTCGGTGTCGTCACCAGTGAGATCGACGTCGCCGATAACAGACACCTGCCGCGGTCCCACGACCTCCAACCGCAGATAGGTCACCCGGGCCACATCCGGGTCCGCCATCAGCAGCTGAACCGCGGCCGCACGGATGCGGGGGTCGGCCTCCTGACCGATGAGGTAACGACGGTTGCGGTTGATCAGTACGGCGGCGATCACTGTGAGCAGTACGCCGACCAGGATGGACCCAATCGCGTCCGGAATCGCTGATCCGGTGATCTGGTGCGCGCCCAAACCGCCGGCGGCGATGAGCAGGCCGATCAGGGCCACCGCGTCCTCGGCGAACACCGCGCGCAGGGTGGGATCGGAGGTGGCCAGCACATGCTCGAGCAGGTCTCGACGCAGCGGCCGGGCCTCCTGCCTTGCTTGCCGGACCGACCGGCGGAAGGAGGTCGCTTCCAGGACGAAGGAGATTGCCAGCACGGCGTAGCCGACGACGAAGTCGCTGGCCGGCTCCGGGCGGTTGAGGTCCTGAATGCCGTGGGTGATCGAGACCGCGCCGCCGGCGACGAACAATCCGAGCGCGGCGAACAGTGACCACACGTAGGCCTCTCGGCCGTGACCGAGCGGGTGGGCGTCATCGGCGGGTCGGCGTGCGCGACGGTCGGCGATCAACAAGAAGACCTCGTTGCCTGAGTCCGCCCAGGAGTGCGCCGCCTCGGCAAGTATCGAGGCCGAGCCGGTGACCACGGCAGCCGCCGTCTTCGCGATCGCAACCAACACGTTTGCGCCAAGGGCGACCAGCACGGTGATGAGGCTCTGCGAGCCGCCGCCGTCGTACGGTGCACGGGCCCGCCTCAAGAGGCCGTCGAAGCTTGCCGCGGCCTTCTCCCCCGACGGGACCGCAGGATCCCGGTGGCCATCTTGCCCGTGCACCACCTCGCAGTGGTACCACATCGGCGACCGGCAAATACGGCCGTGCTCGATGAGCTGAACACGGCCCCGGCCACCCCCAACGGCAACCCTCTCGGGCGAGATTTGCGTCGGCCCGCCTGACTTCATGCAGGACTAGGGTCGGCGTATGGCGAGGATTGATCTCCCTGAAGCGCAGGTCGGTGGAGCCTTCGCCAGCGGAGTCCGGGTCGGCTTCAACAAGTGGGGCTTCGTGCTCGACTTCATCGTCCATGACGATCGCGTCACCGACGACGAGGCCTATCTCGTCGTGGAGCGCGTGCGACTCGACCCCAGCGCGGTTCAGTCAGTGCTTGAAGTGCTGAGCGGAAAGCTGGACGAATACGAAGGGAAGTTCGGCGACCCACGCGCCTAGGGTCGCGGCTTACTGGACGTCCTCCCGGTACGGCGATCGCAGACCGCACAAAGCGTCCACTGGTAAGGTGTGTGGCTCGACTCCGCAGGGAGGTCGGCTGGTGAACGAGTTGTACGACAGGCAGCACGTTGAATCGGTTCTTAGACGCGTCGGAGTGCCGACGGACCGGCGCAACGCCATCTTGGATGAGATCCATTTCCCTATCGATCTCGACGCATTGCAGGCGTTCCTCGCGCCGCTCGGCATCACCCGTGATGCTTTAGTCAGCCGCATGGGTGGAAGTCCCTGAAGCCAGCAGTCGGTGGGGCGCTCTCCCCTTTCCATTCTTCGCTCACCTGACCTGTGTGAGTACGCGTGGTTGGCCGTCGGTGATGGCGATGGTGTGTTCGAAGTGGGCGCCGCGCGATCCATCGTCGCTTCGCAGCGTCCATCCGTCGTCGTCGATGCGGTAGGCATCTCGGCCGCCGGCCATGAACCACGGTTCGATCGCGATCGTCATCCCGTCGCGTAGCCGCATTCCGCGGCCCGGGCGCCCGTCGTTGGGGACGTGGGGGTTCTCGTGCATGGTGCGACCAACGCCGTGCCCGCCGAAGTCGGTGTGCAAGCCATAGCCCGCTTCGCGTGCGACCGCCCCGATCGCGCTCGAGATGTCACCGATCCGCGCGCCGTCTCGCGCAGTTGCAATGGCGGCGCGCAGGGCGTGCTCGGTGCGCTCGAGCAGGCGGGCATCTTCGCGTGAGGTCGATCCCACGCAGAATGAGATCGCGGCGTCGCCGGTCCAGCCGTCGAGGGTGGCGCCGCAATCGACGCTGAGCAGGTCACCGTCGCGCAACCGGTAACCGGTGGGGATGCCGTGCAGGACTGCGTCGTTGACAGACAGGCACACGACCCCCGGGTAAGGCGCCGAAGCGAACGATGGGTGGTAGCCCAGAAACGGCGACGATGCTCCCGCGCGACGCAGGACCTCTCGTGCAACGTCGTCGAGGTCTCGCGCGCGAACTCCGACTGCGGCGTGGTCGCGTACCTCGGCCAGGGCGCGGGCGACCACCTCGCCGGCGGCGGCCATCGCCTCGATCTCGCCCGGCGTCTTCAGCTCGACCACGCTCGGCACCTCGGACTTCTGACCGGGATTTCTATACCGGTATTAGTATCACGTACATGGTGCGTCCCATCTTGACCCCGCAGGAGCGTGAACGTGGCCGCCTGCTCGGGGCGGCCCTGCGCGCGGCGCGTGGGACGCGCAGCATGGTCGAGGTTTCTGCCGCGGCAGGCATCCCGGTCGAGACTCTGCGCAAGATCGAAACCGGCCGGATCGTGACTCCGGCGTTCTTCACCGTCGCGGCTCTCGCTCACGCACTGGACCTAGAGCTCGCAACGCTCGCCGTCGCAGTCGCCGGCACGCCTGACGTCGCTCCAAATGCAGCTACTGCCTGAGCGGTTCCTGTCTCATCTCCGCCTCATTAAAGGCTAGAGGTTTGGTCGGCGCCGCCTCCATCGCGGCGGTCGCGAGTAGAGCACGGGTTTCGGCGACGACCCGATCCTGGAACGCGGGGTCGCGCACGCGCGCGGAGCCGAGCATCGGGCGGCCCTTTTCGTCGTAGTAGATCCCGGTGCCGCCCGTGTCGTCGGTCAGGACTGCGGTGATCACCCGGGCAGCGCGCTTCGGGGTGCTCCAATACTTGATCAGCGGTGCGAGCGGGGCGAGGACGTACTTCGACAGGAGACGGGGCGTGGGGTTCGCGTCGCGGCCGAGGTCCGAGCCGGGGTTGAAGCCGGGTTCGACGGCGTTGAAACGCAGCCGCGGGGTTTCGCGCGCGAAGGCGAGCGCGGTGGCAAGGTTGGCCTGCTTCGACGTGGCGTAGGCGTCGAAACCTGGCTTCGACGAGCCGCCAGGTGCCCATTCGCCCCTAGCGCTCGCCTCGGCAGAGATGTAGCGCGCGCCGCGGAATCCGGCCACAACTGCGGGCTTGCGTTCGAGATCCTCCACGGCGGAGCAGATGAACACGACATTCGCGCCGTCGGGGAGGTAGGGCAGTAATGCATCGGTCAAAGCAAACGGTCCGAGGTGGTCGGTCGCGAAGGTCCCGTCCCAGCCCTGTGCGGTCTGGAAAGGACGGGTCGGCATGATGCCCGCGTTGTTCAGCAGGCCAGCGATCGGTAGGTCGAGCGCGATAATCTCCGCGGCCGCACGTCGCGCGCTCATCACGTCGGACAGATCGCAGACGACAGACACGGCCTGCCCCTCCTGCGCTCGGATCGCCTTCTCGACGTCGTCGAGCTTGCGGCGATCCCGACCGACCAGCACGACAGTGTCGTGCTTCGCGAGTTGAAGCGCGGTGCGACGGCCGATGCCGGACGTCGGCCCGGTAATGATCCACACCTTCGTGTTCAGTTTTGATTGGGTGGGCTCTGCCATATCCCGAGGTTCGGACATCAGCGGGAGGTCAGGCAGTCGTCCCGTTTTCATGGGACTGGCAGGTCCAGGACACCGGTGGCGCCGCCGCGCACACTGAGACCGTGCAGTCGTGGGAGTTCGGCCGGATGGTGCGCCGATGGCGAGATCGTCTCGCCCCGGACACGGTCGGCTTGCCTGCGGGGACACGCCGCCGCGCGAGTGGGCTACGCCGCGAAGAGCTCGCCGGACTTGCCGGGATTTCGGCCGACTACCTGACCCGGCTCGAACAGGGCCGGGCAACCTCACCCTCCACCCAGGTTGTCGAGGCGCTGGCCCGCTCCCTCCGCTTGTCCGACACGGAGCGTGACCTGCTCTACCGCCTCGCCGGACATGCCGCTCCTGGGCTCGACGTGGTTCCGTCGCGCGTGGCGGCGAGTGTGCAGCGCCTGCTCGACCGGTTGGCGAACACCCCAGTCGCCGTCTACGACGCCACCTGGACTCTCATCGTCGCGAACACGGCCTACGACGCGCTCATGGGCGACACCTCGGCCTGGCGCGGGATCGAACGCAATGCCGTCTGGCGCAACCTCGTCGGCGCAGGAACCCGCGTGGTCCACACCGCGGAAGAGGAGGCCGATCTCCAAGCGGGACAGGTTGCCAATTTGCGTCTCACCGCTGCCCGGTATCCAGCCGATCAAACACTCAGACGCCTTGTCGGCGAGATTGCCGCGCAAAGCCCGCGCTTCGGGCAGCTATGGGAGTCCGACCACACCGACCGGCACCTAGACACGTCACGACAAAAGACCATCAAGCACCCGGTGATCGGCTGTATCACCCTCGACTGCGACGTCCTCATCGTCGCCGCTGATGATCTACGCATCATGGTCTACACCGCCGAACCCGGGACCGAGGACGCCGAACGCCTCGCACTTGCGATCGTCCTCGGCACGCAGACACTCGTCGAATAGCAGGTCCGCTGCTCGCCGGCTGTTTGCCTCATTAGCGGTCGCTATCTCCGGTCGGTCAAGCGTCGTTAGCGGCCCAGTTATACAGCCCCATTTGAACAACCTAGATTGCTCAGTTTAGATTTATGATTGTGCATGACGACACGGATCTACGGACTGTCGCGTCGACGCTGC
>DATFTS010000583.1:0-1960 GCA_035261645.1 Jatrophihabitans sp.
GGGAAGAAGAGTGGACGTGACTCGAACAGTGGTGATCACGGGAGCATCGGCCGGAGTGGGCCGGGCAAGCGCAGCGGCGTTCGGAGCGCGCGGCGATCGGGTCGTGTTGCTGGCCCGCGGCGAGAAGGGGCTGGCCGGCGCCGCCCTAGACGTCCGGGAAGCAGGCGGAACCCCGTACCCGTATCCGGTCGACATGGCCGACGCCGACGCGGTTTTCGCGGTGGTCGAGCAGACCGAGCGAGACGTCGGCCCCATCGATGTATGGGTGAACGATGCGTTCACTTCGGTCTTCGCGCCGTTCGAAGCCATGACGGCTGAGGAGTTCCGGCGCGTTACCGAGGTGAGCTACCTCGGCTTCGTCTACGGGACGATGGCGGCACTGCGGTACATGCGCCAACGGGACCGCGGGGCGATAGTGCAGGTCGGATCGGCACTGGCCTACCGGGGCATCCCGCTGCAGTCCGCGTACTGCGGTGCCAAGCACGCGATCCAGGGCTTCAACGAAGCGCTGCGTTGCGAACTGCTGCACGAGCGCAGCGGCGTGCACGTGACCATGGTTCAGTTGCCGGCCGTGAACACGCCGCAGTTCTCGTGGGTGCGCGCCAAGCTGCCCAGGCAGCCGCAGCCGGTGCCGCCGATCTATCAGCCCGAGGTGGCCGCGCGCGCCGTCGTCCACGCCGCCGAGCATCCGCAGCGGCGTGAGTACTGGGTCGGCTCGTCGACGGCGGCCACCCTGATCGCCAACGCAGTCGCACCCGGACTGCTCGACCGCTATCTCGCGCGAACCGGGTTCAAGTCACAGCAGACCGACGCACCTCGCCCGCCGGAGGAGGAGCAGGGCAACCTGGCCCAACCGCTCGATGGACGCGTGGGGCACGACCACACCGCGCACGGTGAATTCGACGACCAAGCGCATGCACGCGACCCGCAGACGTGGGCCTCACGGCATCACGGGGTCGTTGCCGGCGCGGGCGCTGCCGCCGGTGCGGCGATCATGGCCGCCTGGCGCCGGACCAGGTCGTGACCGGGTCGTGACCGGCGGCGTCCGCGAGCCGTACGTCCGGCCGGGCGCGCCGCACGTCCTGCGTGAATACGCGGTGCTCGCCGACGGTCACCGCGGCGCGCTCGTAGGCCCGCGCGGTGAGATCAGCTGGCTGTGCGCGCCGCGCTGGGACAGCGGGTCGGTGTTCAGCGCGCTGATCGGCGGTCGCGGCGCCTACGCCGTCACACCGTGCGTCCCGTACGTGTGGGGCGGTGCGTACGAGCCCGGCACGATGATCTGGCACAGCCGCTGGGTGACGCACGAGGGGATCGTCGAGTCCCGCGATGCGCTCGCGTATCCGGGTGAGGCGAACCGGCTGGTGCTGCTGCGCCGCATCGAGGCAATCGACTGCCGCGCGCGGATGGATGTCACGCTGCAGCCGCGCCCCGACTACGACTCCGCCGGGGTACGTCGCTGGGTGTGCCACGACGGCGTCTGGACCGCCACGGCGGGCGGCCTGCGAATTCGCTGGACGGGCGCCGCGCACGCGGAGCCGTCCGGGCCCGGCACCCTGCGACTGCACGTGGATCTCGAACGCGGCAGTCATCACGATCTCGTCCTCGAGATCTCGGCGGCCGACCTACCCGATCACCCTCCGGCGCCGGACCTGGTGTGGGACGCCACGATCAGCGCGTGGCAGCACGCCGTGCCGCACCTCGACGGGGTTCGCGCCGTACGCGAGACCAGGCAGAGCTTTGCCGTGCTGCGCGGGCTGACCGGCCCCGGCGGCACGGTGGCGGCGGCAACGACAAGCCTGCCCGAGCGCGCCGGCGACGACCGCAACTACGACTACCGCTACGTCTGGGTGCGTGACCAGTGCTTCGTCGGCCAGGCTGCTGCTGCCTGCCGGGCGAGCGACCTCCTGGACGACTCGGTGCGCGTCGTGAGCGAGTTGCTGCTCGAGCACGGGGAGAACAC
>DATFTS010000584.1:0-7442 GCA_035261645.1 Jatrophihabitans sp.
TGCCCCGGGGCCGTCCGCACGCAACAAGATCGCGGACGGCTGGCGGGACTGAGCGGATCTTGTTGCTCGACGTGCGTGGGGGCCGTCCGGACGCAACAAGATCGGCAACGATGGCCGGGGCCGCTCGGACGGCTGGCGGAGCCGCGCCGACCTTGTTGCTGGACGTGCGCCGGGGCCGTCCGGACGCAACAAGATCGGCAAGGGCGAGCGGCTCGTCGTCAGGCGGCGGAGCCGGCGATGTTGACGAGCCAGGGCACGCCGAACTTGTCGAGGCACATGCCGAAGGTGTCGCCCCACGGCGCGGGGTTCAGCGGCATGGTCACCGTGCCGTCGGCGGACAGCTTCTCCCAGTAACCGCGAAGCTTTGCGTCGTCGTCGCCGCTGAGCGAGATGGAGAAGTTGGTTCCGGGCGTGTACTCCATGTGGTTCGGAGTGTCGGCGGCCATCAGCACGATGCCGTCGTCCGCGAGGAGCTGGCCGTGCATGATCTTGTCCTGCTCCCCCTCGTCGACGGGCGCATTGAACTCTCCGAACGTGCTGGTGGTCAGCTCCCCACCGAACACGGACTGGTAGAAGTTCAGCGCCTCACGCGCGTTGTCGCGGAAGCTGAGATACGGGTTGAGCTGAACGGCCATGAGAACTCCTTCGGAGTGGGTGGCGCCGGCTAGGCGATGACGCGACCGCGCAGGAGCATCCGGCGCGGGGTGTACACGGCACTGAGATCGGCGCGCGGATCGGCGTCGTAGACGACAAGGTCGGCGGGCGCACCCTCATCCAAGCCGGGCAGGCCGAGCCATTCCCGGGCGCGCCACGATGCCTGCGCAATGACCTCCGGCTGCGGAATTCCGGCCCCGACCAGCGCGCGGATCTCGTCACGCACCAACCCGTGCGGCAGCGAACCGCCGGCATCGGTGCCGACGTAGATCGGGACGCCTGCCTCGTAGACAGAGCGGATGCGCTCGCGAGAGGTCGCGTACAGCGCCCGCATGTGGGCGGCGTACTTGGGGAACTTGTCTACGCCGCCAAGGGCGATCGCCGGGAAGTTGTCGATGTTGATCAACGTCGGGACGACCGCACTTCCGGCTGCCTTCGCGGCGTCGATCAAGTCGTCGGTCAGCCCGGTGCCGTGCTCGATCGAGTCGATGCCCGCCGCGATCAGCCCGGTCAACGCGTCCTCGCCGAACACGTGGGCAGCTACCCGGGCGCCGAGCTCGTGGGCCCGTCCGATCGCCGCCTTCAGCACGTCGTCCGGCCAGACGGGCGCGAGGTCGCCGACCTCACGATCGATCCAGTCGGCGGCGAGCTTGACCCACCCGTCGCCGCGAGAGACCTGCCGCTCGACCTCGGCGACGAGGTCGTCCGGCTCCACCTCGACGCCCAACCCGCGAATGTAGCGCTTCGGCCGCGCGATGTGCCGGCCGGCGCGGATCAGCCGCGGCAGGTCGTCGCGCTGCTGCACGCTTCGGTTGTCCACCGGGGAGCCTGCGTCGCGCAGCAACAGCGCGCCCGCACTCCGATCGAGCAGGGCCTGCTGCGCCTGACCTTCCGGATCGGCGACCTGGCCTGCGGGTGCCAGGCCGATGTGACAGTGCGCGTCGACCCACCCTGGTGTGATCCAGCCGCCGGATGCAATCGTCTCGGCCTCCGCGGCGGGGCGGGTGAACGTCAGCCGTCCGTCGATCACCCAGGCATCGCGCTCGGTTTCGTCCGGCAGGAAGATCCCGCGCAAGTGAAGGACCACGGCTCGGACGTTACTCAGCCCACGCGGCGGCAAGCTGCGCGCGGGCATCGGCGAGGAGCTCGGGCAGCACTCGCGTGTGGCCGACGATCGGCATGAAGTTCGTGTCGCCGCCCCAACGCGGCACCACGTGCTGGTGCAGGTGGGCGGCGATGCCTGCGCCCGCGACCGGTCCTTGGTTGATGCCGAGGTTGAAGCCGTGCGGTGCCATCACCTTCCGGATCACCACCATCGCGCGCTGGGTGAACTCGGCCAACTCGATCGTCTCGTCGGGGTCGAGTTCCGGGTAGTCGGCGACGTGCCGGTACGGCACGGTCATCAGATGTCCTGAGTTGTACGGGTATAGGTTGAGCACCGCGTACACCTTCGTGCCGCGGGCGACGATCAGCGCGTCTTCGTCCGACCGCTTCGGCGCGGAGCAGAAGGGGCAGTCGTCGCCCGCTTCGTCGTGGGTCGGCTTGCCTTCGCCCTTGATGTAGACCATCCGGTGCGGCGTCCACAGCCGTCCGAACGCATCCGGATCACCGGCGAACCTCTCAGCCGGCTCGACGTCACTCATACAGCTCGGCGGTGGGCGAGGTGTTGACCCGCCGCGCGACCGTGTCAGCGATCTCCTCGATCGCCTGCGCCACCGGGATGCCGTTGCGCTGCGACCCGTCCCGGTACCTGAACGACACCGCGCCGGCCTCGGCATCGGTGGCTCCGGCGATCAGCATGAACGGCACCTTCTGCCGCTGCGCGCTGCGGATCTTCTTCTGCATCCGGTCGTCGGAGTCGTCGACCTCCACCCGGATATCCCGCTCCGCCAACTGCGCGGCGACGCCCTTCAGGTACTCGACCTGCTCGTCCGTCACCGGGATGCCGACCGCCTGTACCGGCGACAGCCAGGCCGGGAAGGCACCCGCGTAGTGCTCGGTGAGCACGCCGATGAACCGCTCGATCGACCCGAACTTCGCCGAGTGGATCATCACCGGCTCCTGCCGGGTGCCGTCGGCCGCCTGGTACTCGAGCCCGAAGCGGTCCGGCTGGTTGAAGTCGTACTGGATGGTCGACATCTGCCACGTGCGACCGATCGCGTCGCGCGCCTGCACCGAGATCTTCGGTCCGTAGAAGGCGGCGCCGCCCGGATCGGCCACCAGTTCGAGACCCGAGGCGTGCGCCGTGTCCTCGAGGATCCGGGTGGCGGTCTCCCACTGCTCCTCCGACCCGATGAACTTGTCCTTCTTGTCGCCCTCGGTGTCTCGGGTCGAGAGCTCCAGGTAAAAGTCATCCAGCCCGAAGTCGCGCAGCAGCGAGAGGATGAAGTTGAGCAGATGCGTGATCTCGGCAGGGGCCTGCTCGGGCGCGCAGTAGGAGTGCGAGTCGTCCATCTCGAGCCCGCGCACCCGAGTGAGACCGTGCACCACTCCGGACTTCTCGTAGCGATACACCGAGCCGAACTCGAACAGCCGCAATGGCAGTTCGCGGTAGCTGCGTCCGCGCGACTTGTAGATCAGGTTGTGTATCGGGCAGTTCATCGCCTTCAGGTAGTAGGCGCTGCCCTCCAGATCCATCGGCGGAAACATCGTTTCGGCGTAGTACGGCAGGTGCCCGGAGGTGACGAACAGTCCCTCCTTCGCGATGTGCGGGGTTCCCACGTACTGGAACCCCTCCTCGATGTGCCGCTGACGCGAGTAGTCCTCCATGACGCGCTTCAGCACGCCGCCCTTGGGGTGGAAGACGGGCAGGCCGGAGCCGAGTTCGTCGGGGAAGCTGAACAGGTCCAGTTCCGCGCCGAGCTTGCGGTGGTCGCGCTTGGCTGCTTCCTCGAGCCGGTTGAGGTAGGCCTTGAGATCGTCCTTGCTGGCCCACGCGGTGCCGTAGATCCGTTGCAACTGCTCGTTCTTCTCGCTACCGCGCCAGTAGGCCGCGGCGTTGCGCATGATCTTGAACGCCGGGATGCGTCGAGTGGTCGGCAGGTGCGGCCCGCGGCACAGATCGGTCCATACCCGGTCGCCGGTCTGCGCGTCCAGGTTGTCGTACATGGTGAGGCCGCCGGCGCCGACCTCCGTCGCTTCTTCGCCGGTGACCGACGACTTCAAGCCGATCAACTCGAGCTTGAACTTTTCCTGCGCCAGTTCCTTGCGGGCGTCGTCGTCGTCGATGGGACGCCGGTGAAAGCGCTGGCCGGATTTGATGATCTCGCCCATCTTCTTCTCGATGGCCGCGAGGTCTTCAGGGGTGAACGGGCGCGAGGGCAGGAAGTCGTAGTAGAAGCCGTCCTCGATCGGCGGGCCGATGCCGAGCAGGGTGCCGGGAAACAGGTCCTGCACCGCCTGCGCCATCACGTGTGCGGCGGAGTGGCGCAGCACGGCAAGGCCGTCCGGGGTCTGGGCGGCGACGGGCTGCACGTCAACGTCGGTGTCCGGCACCCACTCGAGGTCGCGCAAGACGCCTTCGGGATCGCGGACGACCACGGCACCGTGCGGGCCGGAGAGTTCGATGCCGGCGTCGCGCAGCGCATCGAAGGCCGACGTCCCGGCCGGAACCCGGACGGTCTGGACGGACCCATGAGCGGCCTGAGGCGTGCGGGCGCTGGCGGACAACGGGGACTCCTCGGAGGGTCTGCGTGACGGACGGGCGGTCCCTTGAAATGCTATCGGCGTGAGATCGGCGCGCAGACCGCATATCGCGGCGCTGGCGTCCGCAGCGGCGGTACTTGTGCTGGTCTCGGTACTGGTCTCGTCGTGCACGAGTACCAAAACGGGGTTCGCGATCCGTACCGCGCCTGCAGGAAAAGGGCCGTCGTCCGACGCCGCGACGACCGCAGGCCCTCAGCCGGCCCACGCGAGGCCGGCGGGCGAGTTCACGATCTCCTTCGCCGGTGACGTTCACTTCTCCGGACGGGTTCGTACCCGGCTCGACCGCGACCCGGCGACCGCGTTCGGCCAGGCGGCGCCTGTCCTGCGCAGAGCCGACTTGACGATGGTGAACCTCGAGACTGCGATCACGAGCGGCGGTGTGCAGCAGAACAAGCTGTTCACCTTCCGTGCCCCGCCTGAGGCGTTCACCGCCTTGCGCGACGCAGGAATCGACGTCGCGACCATGGCCAACAACCACGGCGCCGACTACGGGACGCCCGGCCTGCACGACTCCCTCGCCGCGATCAGAGCGTCCGGCTTCCCGGTGATCGGCATCGGCAAGGACGCGGCGCAGGCCTATGCGCCCTACACCGCGACACTCAACGGCGTGCGCGTCGCCATCATCGCGGCCGACCAGGTGCAGGACGAGACGACGCTTCGGCTGTTCAGCGCCGGGCCGGGCAAGCCCGGTGTGGCGAACGCCTACTCCCCCGAGCTGATCACCGCCGTGAAGCGCGCCAAGGCGGCCGGCTACGTAGTGATCGTCTACGTGCACTGGGGCATCGAGTACCAGACCTGCCCATCAGGCGATCAGACGTCGCTCGCGCACCAACTCGCCCACGTCGGCGCCAGCGCGGTGATCGGTACTCACGCGCACGTGCTGCAGGGCGCCGGTTGGCTGCCGGACGGCACGTATGTGGAGTACGGGCTGGGCAACTACCTCTGGTGGATGTCGTTCGGCAACAACCAGGACGACAACGGTGTGCTGACGCTCACCTTCCGCCGCTCGAAGGTCGTCGCCGGCATTTTCCACCCGTCCCACCTGGACAGCCGTGGCGTCCCGGTGCCTGCCAAGGGTGCCGAGCGCAGACGAATCATGGCGGAGTGGAACGCCGACAGGCCGTGCACCGACCTGTCGGCGTCCGCGCGCGACTAGCGGGTCAGAACTCGTCCGACGACGACACCGCGCGGGAAACCGTCATCTCGGGCGGCGCGGATGTGTCACCCCCGACCGACCCGATGAACAACTGCAGCTCGGGAGTGGTGAAGAAGTCCTGGAACTGCTCTGCGGTCTCCCACTCGTCGACCACGAGGACGTAGCCGTCACCGATGCCGAACCGGTGGTGAATGGCTCCGGCGCTCCGTCCACGCTCGGCGATCTCCGCGAACTCGGCCGCTCGATCGGCAAGCGCCTTCTCGAACAGGTCTGTGTCGCCCTTGATCTTCACCGCGACCAGCACGCTCATGTGGACCTCCCCTGATGTCGGGCGTGTGTCGTCCGTGCTTCGCCGCGCGGACGCCGCCGGATCAGTCCGGTCTTCAATAACCTCTCAGCTACTCCCGTACCCTCCTCGGCATGACGCAGCAGAACCCACCGGCCGGGTGGTACGCGGACCCCTTCGGCCGGCACGAAGCGCGCTACTACAGCGGCTCCGATTGGACCGAGCATGTGTCCTCGCACGGCCGCGCCGCAGTCGATCCGCCCGGCGGCGGCAGCCATGTGCCCACCGTCCAGCGCGCTCCGGAGAAGGTGCAGCGCGACGTGCAGCGTGCCGGCAGTGCCGGGGCGGCGGCGTTCCAGGGCGGCGGGTCGGTCTTCAACGAGCCGGTGCTCGTCGTCAATCAGAAGGCCAAGCTGATCGAGGTCAACAACGAGTACGCCATCTATGACCAGAACGCCCGGCAGGTCGCCGCGGTGCGCGAGGTCGGGCAGAGCACGCTGAAGAAGGCAGCGCGCATCCTGACGTCCTACGACCAGTACTTCACGCACAAGCTGCAGATCGTTGACATGGCAGGCACGCCGCTGCTGACGCTCACCCGCCCGGCCAAGGTGTTCAAGTCGCGGATCATCGTCCAGGATCCGGGCGGGAACGAGGTCGGCGCGATCGTGCAGCAGAACATGATCGGCAGGATCCGGTTCGCGCTCGAGTCCGGCGGGCAGACGATCGGCTCGATCAACGGCGAGAACTGGCGCGCCTGGAACTTCAACATTCAGGACCACACCGGCACGGAGGTCGCCCGGATCACCAAGACCTGGGAAGGCCTGGCGAAGACGATGTTCACCACCGCCGACAACTACGTCGTGCAGATCCACCGCCCGCTCCAGGGACCGTTGCAGGCGCTGGTGCTCGCGGCCGCCGTCAGCATCGACACCGCGCTCAAGCAGGACTCCCGCGGCTTCGGCTGAGCCGAGGTCAGGGGCTCCAACCCGCAAGGTCTTCCTGGGTGTCCAGGTCGGACGGGTCGCCGGGGACCTCTATCTCGTCCACCAGATCAGGGCGGGCGGCAAGCAGCGCACGCGCGCCTTCGTCCGCCGCCGCCATGCGCACCGCGTCGCGCCACAGGTCGGGCGCCATGACGATGGGGTGTCCGCGCCGGACCCCGTAGCGTCCGACGGCGATCCGCCCCGGACGCCACGCCGCAACGACGGCGCGGACGGCGTCGGCCGTGATCCCGGGGGTGTCCACGAGCAGCACCGCCAGGGCCTGCGCATCGGCCGCGGCATCGACGGCAAGCGCGAGCGAGCCGCGCATCCCCCGCTCGGGCGCCGGGTTCACGACCGCGATCGCGCCCGAGACCTGCACGCCGTCGCGCACGACGGCGAAGACGGGCGTGCAACCGGCATCCGCAGCGATCCTGACCGCGCGATCGAGCAGCCGTACGCCGGCCACGACAAGCTCGGCCTTCGGCGCGCCCATGCGCACGCCGGCCCCGGCAGCCAGCACCGCCGCCGCCGCAGTCACATCGCGACCCTATGCGCACACCACCGAAAAGGACCATGCTCGAGGCATGCAGCCGGTACAGTTCGCCGATCCCGCCGCCGTCTCGGACTCGCTCGACACGGCGGGCTACCTGCCGGACAC
>DATFTS010000585.1:0-1616 GCA_035261645.1 Jatrophihabitans sp.
GCACCCGACGGATTTCCGCTGCTCTTTCCACCTGATTCAACGACGGGTGGCACCGGGCGTTACTGACCTTTTCGGGGCGAATTCTCATCGGAGATCACCACCGACCAAATCGGCCAGTTTTCGCACCGCGCGGTGCTGCAATGCCTTGATGGCTCCGTCGTTCTTGCCCATCACGTGGGCCGTTTCGCTGACCGAAAGGCCGTGGACGAAGCGGAGCATCACGCACTCGCGCTGCTCGTCACCGAGCTGGCTGACGGCCTGCATCAGGCGCTCGGACTGCAAAAGGCCGAGCACCGCTTCCTCGGTGCTTTGGGCCTGCTCCTTGCCCTCGAGGGTGTCGGCGGTGGTGACCTCGAGTCGATGCCGCGCCGACTTCATGTGGTCGAGCACGATATTGCGCGCGATGGTGATGAACCATGCGCCGATATCGCGGCCCTGGTAACTGATCGTCCCGATGCGGCGCAATGCCCGCAGGAACGTCTCGCTGGTGAAATCCTCGGCTAGTGCACGGTCGTTCACGCGAAAGTAGATAAATCGGAAGACGACGTCCATGTACCGGTCGTAAAGCTGGCCGAACGCCTCGCCATCTCCGGCCTGGGCGAGATGGACGAGTCGCCACGTCTCGGCGTGGGTCTCCTCGACCGCATCCAAGTTGATGTCGCTGCCGGCCGAACCGCCCGACGCCGGCGCGCCGGAGCTCCCCGAGCGGGCGACTCGGCTACGGACGGTGCCTGCCGGGCGGTCGGTCAGCGAGGTCGATTCGATCGCGGACTGCTGAACGAGCAGTGGACCGGCAAATGCCGGCTGCGCACCCAAAGCGGCAAGCGCGTCGTTGATCAACTCGGCGAGGGCCTGCAGGCCTGGCGCGGGGCGCGGTGGCCTGCGTCGGGCGCTTGCCTGCCCTGCCATGACGACGCACCTTCCGAGACGCAGGTCGCGACGACGTCGCGTGTGAAGAATCTGCTAAGACTAACCGGCTAGCCGCACCATGAACACCTCAAGTAACCGCCCAGCGGACCGGATTGCTGGTGCTTTTGCACCACTATGTGCCGATCTACTGGCGAGTACCCACCCACAGGCTTGCAGGCATGATCGGGCTTAGCAATGCTCCAAGGGGCACTGCCGTGCCGAGGCGCCGCCTCGGAACGGCGATAAGCCGCCGATAAGCCCTGGAAGCCAGAGGTGCGCACGTGACCGACGCCACGCCGGTCGGCCCGTCCGACCTGCTGCGCCGCACCGCCGCCGCGACCCCTGATCGGACGGCGCTCGTCGACCCGCACGGCCGGCTCTCCGCGGGCGAATTGGACGAGCAGGTCACCGCAGCCGCTCTGGCGCTGCTCGCTGCCGGGCTGCGGCAGGGCGAGCGCGTGGCGCTCCAGCTGCCCACCGGACGCGACTTCGTCACCCTGTATCTCGGCGCGCTGCGGGCCGGCCTGGTGGCCGTGCCGGTGAATCCGGCCTACACCGAGCCGGAGGTACGTCGGCTGCTCGCGGATGCGTCCGCCGCGCTGCACCTGGACGAGCGCAGCGCAGCCGCGCTGCTCGCCGGTGCCCGGCCGGGCGCCGACCCGCACCTCGATGCGAATGGCGAGCAGCTCGCGGTACTGCTCTATACG
>DATFTS010000586.1:0-5802 GCA_035261645.1 Jatrophihabitans sp.
CTAGTATCGCGGCCATGGGGCGTTGGGAACCGGACGCGGCCGGTCGGCTGCGTGAGGCGGCGATGGCGCTCTACACCGAGCAGGGCTACGAGCGCACAACCGTCGCCGAGATCGCCGACCGGGCCGGCGTGACCGCGCGGACCTTCTTCCGACACTTCGCGGACAAGCGCGAGGTGCTCTTCGCCGGTTCCGAGGAACTCGAACGCCGCATGGTCGACGCGCTGATCGCGGCACCCCCGTCGGCGGGACCGATGGACGCCATCGCCGCGGCCCTGCTCGCGGCCGCGGGGCTGTTCGGCGAGCGCCACGACTACTCCCGGCGCCGGCAGGCCGTCATCGCGGCGACGCCGGAACTGCGCGAGCGTGAACTCATCAAACTGGCCTCGCTCGCGTCCGCCTTCGCCGAGGCGCTGCGGCAGCGAGGCGTCGCGCCGGCCGTGGCCTCGCTCGCGGCCGAGACGGGTGTGGCGGTCTTCCGCGTCGCGTTCGAGCAGTGGGCCGCTGAGCCGGACGGTCCGGACCTTGCCGATGTCATGCGATCGACGCTGATCGACCTGGCCGGGCTCACCACCAGCTGAGTACGGCAAATGAGCCGGATGCAATGGGTCCCATGCGGCGAGAAGCGCAATCCCCGCCCAGCTGAGCGCTCAGGATCGGCGCCGAAATAGCCGCGGCGACATGCACCGCCAGATGGCGTCGCGGCGAGTGATCAACTGCCAATGCTGGCTGATCTTTGACCCCGATCCGCAGTTGATCAAGACTTCGCGATAGCCGCGTCGACACGCATGTCGTCGGCTACGTGACAGTGCGCCTGGCCGCCAACTCCCGGCCGGCGCGAACACCTCGCCGTTCGCGCCGGCCCACGGCCGGCTCGTTTGCCGGGCTCACCACCAGCTGAGTCGGGCGGCTACTTCTCGCGATCGCCGGCGGCGGTGTGTGGCGACACTGCGGGCGATCTGCCGGCGTGTCCGCCCGCTCCGTCGCCACACACTCAGCCGAAGGCCGGACAAGACGTCTACTTCCATCGAAAGTGCACGAATATCCGGCCGAAGTTGTCGGAGTCCTTTTCCACCCGGTGATACAGAGCCTTTACGTCCTTCCGGTCGAGGAAGCGTAGGACCCGCTTCTTCAACTGGCCCGAGCCCTTGCCGGGGATGATCTCGACCAGCGGCGCCTTCTTGGCAACGGCTTCATCGATGATCGACCGCAGCGCGCGCTCGATCTCCTCGCCGCGGTTGTAGATGTCGTGCAGGTCCAGCTTGAGCTTCACGAAGCCATCGTCCCTCTCCGGAACCGGGGTGTCCGGGCGGATGCATGTCGTGCACTCCGGCCGTGCAGGTCGGTCACGGTTCGAGGCGGTAGAACCGCCAGAACGGGTGCTCGATCGCCAGGATGTCCACGCCGGAATAGCCGGCCTGGTCGGCGAGGTCGCGCATGCGGTCCGGCCGGATGACAGCGCCGACCGGTTCGGGGTCGGTTCCGACGCGTCCCTGTGGCAGGCACCAGATCGCGCTGGCCGCGGCGAAGAAGCGCTGCACCTCGTCGCCGGGTGCGGTGAACACCTCGTCCGCGCGCTCGTCCACGACCAGGACCGTACCGCCCGGGCGCATGGCAGCCCGGGCGTTGCGCAGCGCCTCCACCGGACGTGGGAAGTCGTGCACGCATTCGATGAAGAACGCGAAGTCGAAGCGCGGTGACCAGTCGGCACTCGTGTCGCTGATGTCGACGACATCGAGCGTGACCCGGTCGGCGACTCCCGCATCGACCGCGTGCCGACGGCCGTCCGAGATCGAAGCCTCGTCGTTGTCGCGCCCCTCGATGCGGATGTGCGGGAACGCCTTGGCGAGCTCGATGCTCGCCCACCCCATCCCGCAGCCGAGATCTGCGACCCGGGCCGGGCGGTCGATGTCCTGCAGGCGGGCGAACACGTCGGGCAGCTGCGGTAGCCAGTCGACGGCGAACGAATTCACGAACGACGGCCGGTTCAGCGCTGCCTGAGCGGTGACCGCGTCGCGTCCGTACGCGGCGTACGGGACGCTTGCGCCGCTGCGGTAGGCGTCCACCAGTTGTGGCAGCACTCTTGCCGCGGCGGCCAGCGCGTCGGTCAGGCCGCCGAGGTACGTGGGCGCCGTGTCGTGCACGAACACATCGGCGACGCCGTCTGCGAGCGCGAACCGCGCCGTTGCCGGGTCATCACCGTCGGCCGTGGTGAACCCGCTGATCGCCTGCGCCTGCAGCCACTCGAGCAGGTACCTCTCGTCGCACCCGGTGCGTCGCGCGAGTTCGGCGGCGCTTGCCTGCGCCTGGTCGAGTTCGCGGTAGAGCCCCAGGTGGATGCCCAGGTACGCATTGCAGAGCTCGATGGCTCCCACGCCTGAGCCGAACAGCCGGCCCACCAGTTCCTCGATTGTGCCCGGGGCCTCGGTCGTCGTCATTCTGATCACCTCTCTCGTCGTTGCGGGACGACAAGGAGGCGTCACGTTTGAGCTGACATCGTCAGGTCTGCCAGCGCACCGGCACTTCCGGCTCGTAGCTGCACAGTCGGCCGGTGCGCACGGCGTTGGTCAGATGCCGGGCGAGGGCCGAGTCGTGCCCATCGATGGTGCGGATCGCCGCCCGGATCCGCATCGTGACGGCCTTGCGGGCGCGGTCTGCCGGGTCGCCGGCCATACGTGCGCGTCCGCCCAAACCGACGGCGGCGGCGAGCTCGTGGGCGAGCAGCGCACGCTCCTCCCGGATCCGTTCCGTACGGTCGGAGTCGCCGACGGCCTCGGCCTCGTCGAGGTCGTGCTCCAGTTCGGCTAGCCGCTCTCGGTACGCGCGCCGAGCTGTGTCGTCGAGGACGGGACCGAGCCCACCCCCGGCCGACTCGGCCGGTGGGCCACCTGCCGCCGCGACGAGGTCTAGAGCCGGAATTGGGCGGCCTGGGCGGGCCAGCAGCACGGCGAGGTCATGCATCCCCTTGGCGTCGGGCACGGTCGTGCGCCGGCCGTACCAATCCAGCTGCCAGGTCGCGCCGTCGTGATGGATGCGCGCACGCTCGTCCGATGCTCGTCGTGTGCTGTCCAGCCGGCGCAGCAAGGCCGGCGCGCCTTGCCGTTCGTACCGCTCTCGCGCCGTGGCGAGGTGGCGGGCGGCGTCGTCAGTGCGGCCCAGGTGCGCGGCGAGCCGGCCGAGTTGCTCGGCAATGACGCCGAAGACGGCACCGCCGAGCCCGTCGACCGCCCACAGCCGCGCATAGGGGAGCAGCGCGTCGTACAAGCGCTGGGCTGCCACGCCGTCCCCGAGCTCGATCGCGATGTTGGCCATCGCCCAGTGCGACTCGAGCCACTCGGCGTCCTGGGGCATGGCGTCCCGATCGCCGGACTCGAACGCGCGCAGCGCAGACCGGGCCGGGCCAAGGTCTCCTGCCCTCAAGAGAAACCACCCGGGCGCAGCGAGATACATCGCCGGCATGCCGGTCGGCCCGATGCCGTTCAGCACGGCCCGCACAGTGTCGGCGTATGCGGCAGGCGTACCCCGATCGAGGTATGCCTGCATGCGCAGTGCGAACACCATCAGCTCGGCGTTGAGGCTGTTCGCCCGGCGCCCGATCGCCTCGGCGGCGTCCGCACGGTGCAGAGCGGTGTCAGTGTCGCCGTCGAGCAGGGCACGCATGCCGCGCCAGATCTCGGGAAGCCAGCTGTAGAGCGGTATCGCCAAGCGGCTCGCGACCCGCTCATAAGCGAGCGCCTGTCGTTCGGCGGCACTGAGATCACCGTTCTCCAGGTGCGCGACCAACAGCAGGCGGCGCGCTAGCAACGCGCTCGCCCGGTCGTGCACGGACGTGCCGGACTCGGTGAGCGTGACGATTCGTCCGGCGGCAGAGATGCGCTCCCGGACGAAGTCGGGACCGGCGATCGCGTCGCAGTACGCGGCGAGGACCGCTGATTGGATTGCCGCATCGCCGGCCTCGCTCGCGAGGCGTACCGCGTCCTCGGCCAGGGCGATCCGCGCCTCGGCCGACATGACGCCTGCGCGCGTCAAGGAAAGCCGGCCGCGTACCGCAGCGCGCCACGCACGCTGCGAGCCTGGCAGCATCTCGTCCGCTCGAGCGAGCAACGCCGCCTGCAACTCGTCGGCGATCGGCACCTCGAACCCGGCAAGTCCGCCGCCGAGCGCCAGCGCGGCGCGCGCCAGTTCCACCGGCCGACCGGACCATTCGGCGTCACGCGCGGCGGCGAGCAGAACGTCGCGAGCAGCGTCGACGTCGCCGATCAGCCGCAGCGCCTCGCCGAGTTCGATCGAGACGCCGACCCGATCGGTACTCGCCGACTGCAACACGCGCCGGAAATGGTCGACGGCCGCCTCGAAACCGAACTCCGCCACCGCTGCACGCGCCGCGAGCAACGACCAGTGCGCGGCACGCTCGCCGGCCTGCACACCCGAGGCACGCGCCCAGTGGTGGGCCAGCCGAGCCGGCGGGTCGCGCGGATCGTCACGATGCTCGAGTCGCGCTGCAACAAGCGCGTGCAGGCGCGAGCGTTCGGCGGCGGACAGGCCGGATTCGATCACTTCGTGGATGAGCGCATGCCGAAAGCTGCGGCCGGACGGCAGGTCGTCGACCAGGCGCGCGGCGACCGCCTCGTTCAGCAGTGCAGCGGCGTCCGGATCGGCCGCCGCCAGATCCTCCTCGATGGCACCTGCGCACGTCTCGGCCGCAACCGCAGCGACTGCCAGCAGGGCCGAACACTCCTGCGACACGCGCGCCACGCGTCGCTGGATCACCTCGCTGACACCGGGGGGCACGATCAGAGCCGCCCCAGCACCATGAGCGGCCTGCAGACGAAGCACCTCGTGCACGAAGAACGGATTGCCGCCGGTCCGGCTGCGCAGGTCGCGAACATCCCGCTCGGCCAGACCCCCGGCGAGTTCCTGGGCGGCCAACGCGGCGACCCCTGCGTCGTCCAGCGGCGGCAGCACCATCCGTCGCGAGTGAGTCGGTAGCTGCCCGATCTGATCGCGGATCTCCGGCGAAGCGTCGCCCGGATCGTCACGCGCGCTCAGCAGCAGCACGACCGGCAATGCCGATACCGCATCGGCGATTGCACGGACCACCATGAGCGACGCCGGGTCAGCCCAATGCAGATCCTCAAGCACGAGCAGCAGCGGACGACCCCGGGCAGCCACGGCGACTGCCTCGACCACGGACGCCGCAAGCATTTCCCGGTCCGAACCGGCGGTCGCGGCACTCTCGTCGCGCCAGCGCAGACCCGGCGCGATGTCGACGAGGGCTCGGCGTACCGGCCACAGCGGCGGCATACCCGCGGCCGAGCAACCGCCTTGGGCCACGGTCATGCCGGCATCCGCAGCGCGCGAGACCGTCCATGCGGCCAAGGTGGACTTGCCCATCCCGGCATCACCGAGCAGCACCACGACGCTGCCACGCCCAGCTGCTGCGTCCTGCAGTGCACTCGCCAGTTCCGCGCGCTCCCACTCGCGCCCGACCGGCTCGATCCGCAGCCGCTGCTGCTGCACAGCCGTACCCAACCACAACTGGACAGCTGGATCGAGACGTCCGGACGCGGGCACGCCCCGTGCGCTGAGCCACCGACCCGTCGAGTCTTGCCACCGGAGCATCGTGCAAATCGGTCAACACGCCCAAAGCATTGACGACAGTGCAAACAGGGTGGTTGCGTGACAAATTAGTGCTTGCGGTCTGCCATGTGCCGGCTCGCGCCGATCACCTCGCCGCTCGTTCGGAGATCGTTCTACCGGAAGGAAACCCGCGATGAGTGGAGGACGACGCTTTACGACGGTAGC
>DATFTS010000587.1:0-1679 GCA_035261645.1 Jatrophihabitans sp.
CTACGTATGCGTAGCGATACCTACACGGTGGCATCAGTTCGCCTCAGCGACGTAGGGCCGAACGACCCAAACATCGCTTCAGGGCAGACCTGCTGGCCGGCCGGGCTGCCCGTCCAGAACGCGAATGCGAAGTCTGATACGGCCCGAGAATGGCCATAATCCCAGGATGGACGCGTCCGCGCCCGACACCGGGGTAGAAGATCAGCGAGTCGCGCATAGTCGGCAACTTGTTTGGCTGTTGGCCGGGCGTCTGGGGGCTGAGATCCTCGGACGTTGGACTCGGCGGGCTCGCTCGCGAATCGGCTGCCGTCGTCTGATGACGCTCTGGCTCACGAACGGCCTGCGGCCTGCCGGGTCCACCCGGTGAGGTTGTGGCTCAAGAGAGGTTTGCTCGGCCGGTAGTTGCATTGCCCTCCTCGCCACCGTCCTGTCCCAGTCAGCGAGGAGGCGGTCGTGGAAAACGACGTGATGATCAGCATCGACCCGCACAAGGCCAGCAACACAGCCGCGGTCATGGATCCAGCGACGCGCACGGTGCTGGCGCGTCAACGGTTCGCGAACACGACGGCGGGCTACCAGCAGTTGCGCAGCTTCGCCGAGAAGTGGCATGAACGCCGCTGGGCCGTCGAGGGCTGCCATGGCGCGGGCCGACTGCTCGCTCAAGCCCTCGTCGCCGACGGCGAGTCCGTGGTCGACGTCCCCGCCAAGCTCGCCGCACGTGTCCGGGTCTACTCCCAGGGCCACGGCCGCAAGACCGACGTCGACGATGCGGTCTCCATCGCACTCGCCGCGCTCAACAGTGCCGGCATCGCCGCGGTGCACACCGACGACGTGCTGGTCAGCCTGCGGCTGCTCTGCGACCGCCGAGACGAGCTCGGTGCACTACGCACCCAGGCGGTCTGCCGGTTCCACCGGCTCCTCACCGAGCTCACTCCCGGCGGAACGCACCGCGGACTGCGTGCCAGCCGAGCCGAGCAGTTGCTGGCGAAAATGCGTCCGAGCGACCCAGTGGGCATGGTGCGGTTGCAGCTGGCGCACCAACACCTGGACGACATCCGCGCCCTGGACGCGAAGATGAAGACCGTCCGCGAGCAAATCGTCCCCCTCGTGGAACAGATGGGCTCCCGCCTGACCGGGCTCTACGGCGTTGGCCCCATCGTCGCCGGCCGCCTGCTCGCCGAGGTCGGCGACATCGCACGGTTCCCGACCCGGCACCACTTCGCGTCATACAACGGCACCGCCCCGATCGACGCCTCCTCCGGTGACCAAGTCCGCCACCGGCTCTCCCGAGCCGGCAACCGTCGCCTCAACCACGCGCTGCACATGATGGCGGTCACCCAGATCCGCTACCCCACCAGCACCGGCCGCATCTACTACGAGCGCAAGCGGCTGGAAGGCAAAACCCCGAAAGAAGCCATGCGCTGCCTCAAACGCCGCCTGTCCGACGTCGTCTACTGGCAACTCGTCGCCGACGCCACGCGCCGCACAATCGAGCCGTGCGCATCACCTACGACCCCGGAGCCGACGCCGCCTACATCCGACTCGCCGAACTCACCGCCAGCGGACACCACACCACGACTCGAGCCAGCACCCCGGACGGGATCAACGGCTTCATCGCGCTCGACTGGAACGACGGCCAGCTCATCGGCATCGAAATCCTCGACGCCCACGACCGCCTC
>DATFTS010000588.1:0-2190 GCA_035261645.1 Jatrophihabitans sp.
GCGCTGCTGATCTCGATCGGGCTGGGGATCCTCTTCTCGGCTTTGCGCGGCAGCGACATCGCAAGGCATGGCGGCTTCGAACCCGATCAGACCGCGCTGAGCCTGCGCGGCTTCTATTTGGCGCAACTGGCCGTCGGAGTGCTCGGGGTGTTGTTCATCACCGGCGAGTACAGCACCGGGATGATCCGCGCGACGCTGTCGGCCGTTCCCAAGCGGGCGCCGGTGTGGCTGGCCAAGATCGCGATCTTCGCCGCGGCGATCTTCGCGGTCACCCTGATCGCCGCCTTCATTGCCTTCTTGGGCGGCCAGGCCGTGCTCAGTGGCTACCACGTCCAGGGGACCTTTGTGACCGGCCCCAAGGGGGGGACCGGCTTCATTGCCGGCTCTGGCGGCACCTGGCACAGTCTCGGCGTGTCGATCAGCCATCCGGGGTCGGTCCGGGCGATCTTCGGTGCCGCGCTGTACATGGTGGGTGTCGGGCTGCTGGGTCTGGGCTGCGGATTCATCGTCCGCAACGCTGGTGGCGCGATCGCGGCGCTGTTCGGCCTGCTGCTGGTGTTGCCGCTGCTGGCCCAGGCCCTGCCGAGCTCGCTGCAGCAGCACGTGAGCAAGTACCTGCCGCTGTTGGCGGGAACCGCCGGAATGAACACACAGTCCGGCACGGATCAGTTGAGTCCATGGGCAGGTCTCGGCGTCTTCGCGCTCTATGTCGTCGCGGCACTCGGTATCGGGCTGTACGTGCTGCGCCGTCGCGATGCGTGAGATCAGCGCGCGACACTGACTACATGTCGTGGGTGCGCCGCTCTGGTCCGGGGAGATCCGGCGTTCGGCCTGGCAGACGCGGCAGGCAGCCGTCCGAGCAGGACCGGGAGCAGCTCACCCAGCTGGCGGTGACCGCGGAGCGCAACCGCATCGCCCGGGAGATGCACGACATCGTCGCGCACAACCTGTCGGTGATGATCGCGCTCACTGACGGCGCCGCGTTGACCATCGACCGTGACCCGGCCCGCGCCCGTGAGGCGATTGATCAAGCGGCCGCGACCGGACGGGCAGCGCTCGCCGAGATGCGCGACACCTTTGCGCTGCTTCGGTCCGGGCTGGAGGAGGCCGACCCGACGCTGTACCCGGAGCCGAACCTAGCGGACCTGGACGGACTGCTGGAGACCGCGCGCAGCACCGGTCTCCAAGTCACTTATCAGATCAGCGGTTCCACCGACGGGCTGTCGACCGGCCTACAGCTGGCGGTCTTCCGGCTCGTGCAAGAAGGCATCACCAACACCCTCAAGCACGCACCGCGAGCCACTCGTCTGCAGGTTTCTATCCGACGCGGGCAGGAAGATCTACGTGTGGTCGTCGACGACAACGGTGGCACCGGGTTGCCGGCCGGTGCGCTGGGGCAGGGACTGATCGGTATGCGCGAGCGCGTGTCCCTGTACGACGGCCGGATCTTCGCCGGGCCGACGAGCGGAGGCTGGCGAGTCAGCGCCTGGCTCCCGCTTCATGATCACGACGCCGTGGGGAGGCCGCGGACATGACGATCCGGGTCGTCCTGGCCGATGACGAACAACTGCTGCGTGTCGGATTCCGCATGATCCTCGACGCCCACGAAGACTTCGACGTCGTCGCCGAGGCCAGCGACGGCCACGAAGCGATCGCGGCGGCTGCGGCCCACCGTCCCGATGTGATCGTCATGGACGTGCGCATGCCTGAGCTGGACGGCATCGCCGCCACCGAGGCCATCGTTGGCCAACAACCCGGGGTGCGCGTGCTGATCCTCACCACGTTCGACCTGGACGAGTATGCCTTTGCCGGCCTGCGAGCCGGGGCCAGCGGCTTCCTGCTCAAGAACGCGCCACCGGACGAGCTCGTTGCGGCAATCCGTACCGTGGCCGCCGGCGACGCCGTCGTGGCGCCGAGGGTGACCCGTCGCCTACTCGACACCTTCGCCCAGCGCATACCCACCACCACGCGGGTTGCTCGGGACAAACGGCTGGCCCAACTCACCGATCGCGAGCGCGACGTGCTGCAAGCCCTGGCGCTCGGACAGAGCAACCAGGAGATCGCCGCCTCGCTGGTCCTCTCCGAAGCGACCGTGAAAAGTCACATCAGCCGGATCCTGACCAAACTCGACCTGCGCGACCGCGTCCAGGCGGTCGTCTTCGCCTACGAAACCAAACTGGTCGAACCCTC
>DATFTS010000589.1:0-1781 GCA_035261645.1 Jatrophihabitans sp.
GCGGTGTTGTAGAGCGCGCCGTGGGGCTTGACGTAACGCACCCCGGTGCCTGCCGCACGCGCGCAGCCATCAAGCGCGCCGAGTTGGTACAGCACGTCGGCTGCGAGGTCGTCCGGATCGATCTCGATGCGGCGCCGGCCGAAGCCGCGCAGGTCCTGGTAGCCCACCTGGGCACCGATCACGACGCCGCGATCGGCTGCCTCGTCGCAGATGCGGCGCATCGTGCGCGGGTCGCCGGCGTGAAAGCCGCACGCAACGTTCGCGCTGGTGATGACGTCGAGCAGCGCTTCGTCGTCGCCGAGCCGCCACAGTCCGAACCCCTCGCCGAGGTCGGCGTTCAGGTCGATGCGCACCGGCACACCGTAGCGCCGTGCGGTGTACCGGCGGTGCGGCAAGATGCAACGCATGACGACGCCGCAGATGCCGCTGTCGAGCTACGCCAGCGAGATCTACCTGCACGGCATGGCCGGCAAGCGCCCGGAGATCACTACGGACCTCAGCACCCTCGAGGCCTACGCCAGAGAGCGGGTCGATCCCGAGCCGTTCTGGTACGCGGCGGGCGCTGCCGGCGCGGGTGCGACCTACCGGGCGAACCTGGAGGCGTTCGACAGGTGGCGGCTCGTCCCACGCATGCTGGCCGGCGCGACCGAGCGCGACCCGCGGGTCACCGTCCTGGGCACGCAGATCGCCGCGCCGGTGCTGACCGCGCCGATCGGCGTCCAGGGGATCATGCACCCGGACGGTGAGCTCGCGGTTGCGCGGGCGAGTGCCGAGCTCGGCATCCCGATGATCGTCTCCACCGTCTCGTCCTACTCGCTGGAGGAGGTCGCGAAGGCCAACGGCGACGGCGTCCGATGGTTCCAGCTCTACTGGCCCAACGACGACGAGGTCTGCGCGAGCTTCCTGTCTCGTGCCGAGTCGGCCGGCTACTCCGCCTTGGTCGTCACCCTTGACACCTGGCTGCTGGGCTGGCGGCCGCACGACCTCGATCACGCCTACCTGCCGTTCCTCACCGGCAAGGGACTGGCCACCTACTTCAGCGATCCGGCGTTCTGCGCCGGGCTCGAGAAGGCGCCGGAGGACGATCTGCCGGCTGCCGTACTGCGCTGGCTGCCGATGTTCACCGGCCGCGACCGCACGTGGGAGCACCTGTCGTTCATCCGCGAGCACTGGAAGGGTCCGGTGCTGCTCAAAGGCATCCAGCACGTCGAGGACGCGCGTCGAGCCGCCGACGCCGGGGTCGACGGCATCGTGGTCTCCAATCACGGCGGTCGCCAGGTCGACGGCGCGATCGCCTCGCTGGATGCGCTGCCAGGCATCGCCGAGGCGGTCGGGGACGAGGTCGAGGTGCTGTTCGACTCGGGGATCCGGACCGGCTCGGACGTCCTCAAAGCGGTGGCGCTCGGCGCGAAGGCGACCCTCGTCGGGCGTCCGTGGGTGTACGGGCTCGCGCTGGGCGGCTACGAAGGCGTCAGGCACGTCCTGCGCTGCTTGCTCGCCGACGCCGATCTCGCGCTCGCGCTGTCCGGGAACTCGAGCTTCGCCCAGCTCGGACCGCACGTGCTGCAACGGCGGCCGTGAGGGGACGTGAGCTGCCCATGAGAGATCTAGTCCTGCTGGGGTCCACCGGGTCGATCGGCACCCAGGCGGTCGATGTGGTCACCCGCGCTCCTGACCGCTTCCGCGTGGTCGCGCTTGCCGCCGGGGGCGGCGACGTCCAGTTGCTCGCCGAGCAGGCGGCGCGGCTACGGGTGCGCGACGTGGCGATCAGGCGGGCGGAC
>DATFTS010000590.1:0-5636 GCA_035261645.1 Jatrophihabitans sp.
GCCGACCTCGAAGTGGGCGAACTTCGTGACCGTCACGCCAGCGGCGTCCAGCACCTGCTTGACCGTCTGCTTCTGCTCGCGCACCGACTCCTGCTCGAGCAGGACGTTGTCGGCGTAGAACGCGTTCAGCCGGCCCTCGACGATCTTTGCGACCGCCTGCTCCGGCTTGCCCTCGGCGCGGGTCTTCTCCTCGAGCACGCGCCGCTCGGCCTCGAGCACGTCAGCCGGCACGTCCTCGCGGCTCAGGTACCGGGCACGAAGTGCGGCGATCTGCATCGCTGCACCCCGGGCCGCGTCGAGGTCGCCGCCCTCGAACTGCACGAGGACGCCGACCTGCGGCGGGAGGTCGGAGGCCTTCCGGTGCAGGTAGGTAGCGACCTGGCCGTCCAGCTTCACCGCACGACGCAGCTCCAGCTTCTCGCCGATGACCGCGGCGAGCGCCTGAATGTTCTCAGCGACGGTCTTGCCGTCCTTGAGCTTCTCGGCGTTGAGCGAGTCGACGTCGGTAGCCGCGGACCCTGCGAAGTGGGCGACGATGTCGCCGGCGAGCGTCTGGAACTGCTCGTTCTTGGCGACGAAGTCGGTCTCGGACGCGAGTTCGATCATCGCGCCCTCGGCGGCCGCTACGAGACCGTTGGTCGCCTCGCGCTCACCGCGCTTCTCGACCTTGGCGCCGCCCTTGATGCGCAAGATCTCGACCGCGCGATCGAAGTCGCCCGCGGCCTCCTCCAGCGCCTTCTTGCTATCCATCATCCCGGCGCCGGTGGCGTCGCGGAGCCGCTTGACGTCTGCGGCGGAAATGTCTGCCATTGCTGTCCCAAGTCCGTTTCGTGTCTCAAGTTTCCTGGGCTTTCCTGGGCTTTTCTGGTCCGTCCTCGGCCGTCCTCGGCCGTTTTGGCCCGATCAGCCGTTCAGGCCGTCGGAGCTGTCTCGGCTCCGCTGCTCGGCTGCAGCAGATCCCGCTCCCACTCCGGCATCGGCTCGTCCGCGCCGATCGCCGGGGCGGCGCTCGGTTCGGGCTTCTCGTCCCGGCCGGCGTTCGCGGCGGCGGCAGCGCGGGCGACGAGGCCCTCAGCGACCGAGTCAGCAACCACACGGGTGAGCAGGTGCGCGCTGCGAATCGCGTCGTCGTTTCCCGGGATCGGGTAGTCGACCTCGTCGGGGTCGCAGTTGGTGTCGAGGATCGCGACCACCGGGATGCCAAGCTTGCGTGCCTCGCCGACCGCGATGTGTTCCTTCTTCGTGTCGACCACCCAGATGGCACTGGGCAGCTTGCTCATCTCGCGGATGCCGCCGAGAGAGCGCTCGAGCTTGTCCTTCTCCCGCTGGAGCATGAGCTGCTCCTTCTTGGTGGCCACGCCTTCCCAGCCGCCCTGCTCGCGCGACTCGAGTTCCTTGAGCCGCTGCAGGCGCTGGAAGACCGTCTGGAAGTTGGTCAGCATGCCGCCCAGCCAGCGCTGGTTCACGTAAGGCATGCCTACCCGGGTGGCCTGCTCGGCGATCGACTCCTGCGCCTGCTTCTTGGTGCCGACGAACAGGATCGACCCGCCGTGCGCGACGGTTTCCTTGACGAAGTCGTACGACCGATCGACGTAGGTGAGCGTCTGGTGCAGGTCGATGATGTAGAGACCGTTGCGCTCGGTCAGGATGAACCGCTTCATCTTCGGGTTCCAGCGTCTGGTCTGGTGCCCGAAGTGGACGCCCGATTCGAGCATCTCCTTCATGGTGACGACGGCCATGCCGGCGTCCCTCCTTGTACTTCGTGCGCGCGCCAGCGACCTGGCCACGCGCGGCCTCGGTTATCGCGGACCGGACGGGTGCCCGGCACGCCCTGGTGCCCGGTGTCGCGACCAGGGGGCCGAGCCGGCACTGCCGGTGCGGACCGAGGCTGGCCGCCTACCTCCTGCGCTCAGGCTGGAGGCGGGCACGCGAAGTCAGCCCGGAATGGGCTGCGTCACTAGTGTAGCCGACCTGCGGGACGTGGCCGCTCACCTCGATGAGCGTCCCTGCGAGCGGCCGACGGATCCGCTCTCACCCGGTCCGGCGGGGCTCAACCGGTCCGGCGGGCTAGGGCCGCGCCGCTTAACCGGTCCGGCGGGCTCACCCGGTCCGGCGGGCTAGGGCAGCGGCTTCGGCACGGCTGCGGACGCCGAGCTTGGCCAGGATGTTCGAGACGTGGACGCTGACCGTCTTTTCGCTGATGTACAGGGTGCCGGCGATCTGCCGGTTGGTGCGGCCGTCCACAAGGTGTCCCAGGACGTCGCGTTCACGGTCGGTGAGCGCGAGCAGCCCCGATCGCCCTTCGTCCGCCGGTCGGCGTCCCGCGCTGCCCAGCGCGCGGATCTCGTCGAGCATCGGGACGGCGCCCATCGCGCGGGCGGCCGAACGCGCCAGTTCGGCAACCTCGGCCGCTTCGTCGGCGCGGCCGGTGGCCCGCAGGGCCTCGGCGAGCCGGACCCGGGCGCGGGTCAACTGGACGACGCTGCCGTAGTCGAAAGCCTCGACGGCCCGCCGCCAGGCATCGACGAGTTCCTCCGATGACGGTGGCCGTTGGCCGGTCAGCCAACGCAGCCGCGCGCTCTCGGCCTCGAGACGCGCCAACCAAGCCTGCCCCTCGCGACCTAGTACGCGCCCGCGCGGCAGACCTTTGTCGGCGCTGGTGCGGCCGTCTGCGAGCAGCCGCTCGCCGTCGGCAGCCAGTTGCTCGTGCTGTGCCTCCGGAGCCCGCGCAGCGACCGCGGCCAGAACCGACATGCCAAGGGTCGAGAGCTGAATGCGGGCCAGGAACCACGGGTCGAGCCACAGCGCGCCCAGCGCCTCGACGAGGTCGTCGATCAGGCTCAAGGCGGCCGGTGCCTCACCCTGCTGCTCGTAGATCTCCAGGGCGCCGATAACCGAGTAGAGGCCCACCCGGCCCTCGCGGTTCCAATACGGGCGGAGCTCGTCAAGCACGTCAAGCGCGCCGACCTCGCCGCGGCCGGCCCGTATCGCCAGCGCCGTGGAGCGCAACACCGCATCGGCCATCATCGTCGGGTGCTGGCCACTGGTGTCGAGCGTCGCAAGTGCAGCGTCCCAGTCGCCGCGCAGGTACTGGATCGTCGCGATCATTGCTCGCGAGTGCATGCCGAATGCGTCCCACCGACGGCCGAGGTCGACGGCCCGCTGGTGGGTGATCTGGAAGGCGTCCTGCGCCTTCTCGAGTTCGCACTGTTCGTGCCACAGGTTGGCCAGGCTGAACCTGCTGCGCAGCTCGGAGTACGCGTCGTCCGAAGCCCGGGCCTGGTCGATGATCGTCTCGATCAGCTGAGCTGCTTCTTCAGGGTCGACGGTCCGCCGCGCGAGCTGCGCGAGTGTGGTGCGCGCGTCCGTGGCGGTCGAGCGGCATCCGACGGCCTCACTTATCTCGACCGCCTCGCGCGCAGTCCGCTCCGCGTCGACTTCCTGCCCCATGATCAGAGCGACGCGCGCATGCATCGCTAGCAGGCGCGCACGGAACGACGTTGGTGTCCCCGCCGGGACCAGGTGCAGGGCCTCCGAGGTGAGCGCCAGCGCTTCGGCGTCGATCTCATTGCCCAGCGCGGCGACGACCACCGCAAGCAGCAGCCGCGCTCGCCGGACCGGATCGGCGTCGGCAGGCAGTTCCGCCAGGGCGCGGCGAGCCAGCTTCATCCCGCGCAACGTGTGTCCGGCCGCGTCGGCGGCCTCGACGGCGGCGAGGATCAGCTCGGATCGGTCATCCGGTGCGTCCGCCACCAACGGCCCGAGCTCCAGCGCAGTCTCGTAGTGCTGCAACGCCTCTTGCGGGGCGGCCAGTCCCATCGCCTCGTCCCCGGCGGCCACGCTCGCCCAGTAGGCGGTCGGCAAGTCGTGCGAGGCGCGGGCATGGCGAGCCAGCTCGGCTGCGCGCCGATCGTTGCGTGCCGTCAGAGCTGCGGCATAGGCGGCGTGTAGCCGGACCCGCTCCCCCGGCAACAAGTCGTCGTAGACCGCCTCAGCGAGCAGCGCATGCCGAAACACGTAGCCGCGGCCACTCGGGGTCAACTGCAGCACGTGCGCGTCGATGGCATCGCGCAGCGCATCGTCGAGCCGGGGCCCGGGCAACTCGGCGACGGCTTCCAACATCTCGTGCGTGACGCGCCGACCTCCGACTGCAGCGACGCGCACGACCTGCCGCGCGTCGTCGGACAGCCGATCGAGGCGGACCAGCACCAGATCGGCGAGCTGCCACGGCAGTTGCTTGGTGTCAGTGCACTGCTCGGCCGCTGCGACGAGCTCCTCGGCAAAGAAGGCGTTGCCGTCGGCGCGCCGCACGATGCTCTCGAGCTCCTTTTCGTCGATCGAGCTGACATTGAGCGAACGGACCAGCGCGCGCACCTCGTCGGCATCGAGTGGCTCGAGATAGACCCTGCTGACCACCGGCAGGCGCAACCACTCGGCCAGCGTGCGGCGAAGCGGATGGCGACGATGCAGGTCGTCGCTGCGGTAGCTGATGATCAGAGCGATGCGCTGGCCCACCAGCCTGGTGAACAGAAAGCCCAGGAGGTCACGGGTCGCCTGATCGGCCCAGTGCACGTCCTCGACCACAAGCGCGACCGGCTGCTCGGCGGCGAGGTCGGACAGGGCCGCGACCACCGAGTCGAACAACTCGCCGCGATCGATCGGCGCCTCACCCGGCGTCGCACGGCCGGGTAACAGGCGCGCGAGCGCCGGGAACGTCGCAACGAGACGGTCACCGAGATCGGCCCGCTCAGCCGTAACCCGGGTGAACGCCTCGGTGAATGGTAGGTAGGGCGGGGGCGTGTCGCCCAGATCGACGCAATGGCCGATCAGGCACAGCACCCCGTCGGCCGAGGCGGAGGAGATGAGTTCGCCGAGCAGCCGCGTCTTGCCCACGCCCGCGTCGCCGCCGAGGACGACGACGGAGGCCGTCCCGTCCCGCGCTGACCCGAGCGCGCCGCGAAGTGCGGCGAGTTCGGGCGCTCGACCTACGAGCGGCGCAGTAGAACGGGGCACGGTCCTATCTTGGCCCTGCCCACCGACAGAAATCAGCGTGGTCAGCGTGCGGCCCGCCGAGTACGCCGACGGCGAACGGAGACGGCGTACCGGTAGCGGCGGTCCGCCATCTCGGCGGCTACGGCGTCCGGGCTGAGGGTGAAGATCTGGTTCATTGCAGTTCCTTTCGATCGCATCCTCAGGTTGCTCGTCTGAGGTGGCTGGCTGCATCGGAAGAACGCCGTATTCGCCGCGGGTGTGAGGTCCTTAGGTCGACTACTCGCGTCGTGCACAGCGGGCTACGGCGCGCTCCCACTACGGGCACGCTGGTCCGATGCTTCGGCTCGTCGTCGCCACGCCCGTTCTTGCAAGCGCGGTAGCTGCCGGCCTGGCCGCGCCTGCGACAACGGACGGGAGCAGTCGGCAAGCGATTCGGCAGGCCGCGGCGACGTACGTGTCGCCCATAGCGGGGCAGTTGCGCGTCGTCCGGCCGTTCGACCCATCGTCGACGCCGTACGGGCCCGGCCACCGCGGGGTCGACCTCCGTGCCGAGCGCAATGCGGTGGTCCGCTCGGCCGGCCCTGGATCGGTCAGTTTCGCCGGCTTGGTCGCCGGCCGTGGCGTCGTCGTCGTGTCGCACGCCG
>DATFTS010000591.1:0-2400 GCA_035261645.1 Jatrophihabitans sp.
AGCTCAGCCCCGATCCGCAGATCACCGCGCGCGCCACGTGCATCGTCGCAGTGGGTTTGCAACCGGCCGGGTCTGCGCTCGCCGGGCCGCTATACCTGACGCTGCAGGCCGGCGGCGCGTCGTTCGAACTCGAGGCCCACGCGAACCCGTCGTGGGACCCGTCCGGCAACGCGGTGATCCGCCGCAGCCCCGTTCAACTGCCGGGGACATTCGCCACCGCGGCGACGGCCGCCGCCGCCGACCTGCCGGCCGAGCTGACGGCTGCACTGCGCGATGCGAACGGGCTGGTGCAACTGGACGCCGAACTGATCCGCGGCCGGCCGGCGGTCGTCCTGTTCGCCGCTGATCCGCGCATCCAGCACGATCCGAGGCTCGCTGCCGAGCGAGCCGCCGCAGACGCTGTGATCGCCGAGGACGAGGGGGCGGCCCGGTTGCTCGGTACGCGAGCGCAGCGCGGTCCAGTGGAGGTCGACGGGCGGGTGCTGGTGGTGGCGACGAGCCAACTGCCGGGCGACAGCGTCAGTGGGGCTTTGGACGCGCTGCCAGTCGAGACCGTTGGGCTGCCCCCTGCGCTGGCCGCCGCCGCAGCATCGCCGACCCGAGCGCCAGTGCTGATCGGCCGCGTGGGCGACCCAGCGGAGCAGTTGCGCTCGACGCCACCCGACGTGCGCCTCGTCCTAGGGGTGGACGCGTCGCGGGTCGGCGAACTGCTCGGACTTGCCGCCGAGCTGCGTGGCACCGGCAAGGCAACGGCTGTTCAGGAATACACGTGGCCGATTCGGGTGGAGGCGGGACGGCCGTTGCAGTTGCCGAGCCGCGACCGCGTCTACCTCTGTTTCGACGCGTCTGCCGAGCAGTTACCCGTCGATCCGCGCGTCCGCACCGCCGTGGCGGGACTCCTGGCCGACGGCGTGCCGACCAAAACCGCAGCGCGCGCGCTCGCCGAGTTGACCGGATGGCCGCGCCGGCGCGCTTATGACTACCTGCTCGACGGCTCAGCCGACGAGTGACATCTGGCGCACCTCGCCAAGCGAGGTTGTCAGCCGCAGCCGCTCGGCCAGCGTCGAGCGGCCGGCGACCGCCGCGCAGTAGGCGGCCCGAGCAGCTGACTGGCCGCGGGAGAGCTTGGACGGTGCATTCTCATCGTCCGACGCCACGCGCAGGCCGGCGCGCAGCAGCGTCAGGGCCTCCGAGCGCATCTGCGAGACGCGCGACTCTGTGACTCCGAGGTCGTCGGCGATGTCGGCCATCTTGCGCTGGGCGAAGAAGTACTCCTCCACCACGGTGCGCAGCCGCTCAGGTAGCTCGTCGATCGCGTCGCGCAGCATGCCCAGCTGCTCGCGCCGCACGAGCAGATGCTCCGGGCCGTCGATCGTGGAAGGCAGCCGGTCCGCGGTCTCGTCCGGGGTCAGGCTCTGCAGGCTGAGCAGCGCAGCGCGGTGGACGTCGGCGTCGATCGCGTCGAGTTCGTCGACTCGCACGCCCATCTCGGCAGCGACCTCCTGCCGGTCGGCGCTGCGGCCGAGCCGGTTCGCGAGAATGGTTCGCACCGACTCGGCTTCGCGGGCCCGCGAACGGACGGCGCGGCTGGCCCAGTCCATCGTGCGCAGTTCATCGGTGAGCGCGCCGCGGATACGGATCGAAGCGAATCGCCCGAACGGCACGCCGCGCGAGCCGTCGAAGCCGCGCGCGCTGGTCACCAACGCCACCATGCCGGCCGAGACGAGGTCGTCGCGGTTCACGTGGGTGGGGATGCGCTGCACCAGCTCGTTGACGAGATGCCTGACGAGCGGCAGGTGCGCTCGGATGAGCTCGTCCGGCGTCTGTTCGACCGGGGCGGACACGAAATCAGGGTGGATGGCAAGAGCCGTCACGGCGGGCCTCCAAGGAGCCACGTGCCCGGCCGTACTGGTAACCGGGCCTCGGTAAAGCCCCCGCCGATCGGTTCCCCCAGCGCCGTGCGGCGCAGCCCTCCGTCCGCCAGATCCCACTCTGTTAGATCGAAGTTAAATTATGCTGACACGCCATTGATCGAGTACGCAAGCCCGGCGAGCCAATTTGACCAAACTCGCAGCTCACAACAGGACTAAGCGGTACAAGTTGGGCGTTGACTCAGCTTTCGATCTTCGCCGCCGATTGCTCCGGCATGCCGCGAGTCCACGGGCCGACGTCGCCGATGACGCGGTCACATCTGATCGCGGTGTCCACGACACTCGCCGCCCAGGCCGAGGCTCTGGACGTGCTGCTCTTCCGGCTGGACGTCGTCCAGCTGCTGCTCCTCACCGGGTCGAGGCGCTGGCTGGCTCGCGCCCGCGAGGACGTCGATGCGGCCGTCGACGTCGTTCAACTCGGCGAGGTGCTGCGTGCGGCGCACGCCGAGGACCTCGCGGCGCGGTTGGG
>DATFTS010000592.1:0-4327 GCA_035261645.1 Jatrophihabitans sp.
GTGCTGGGACTGCTGGACGTCGGTCCGGAGGAGATCAGTCGCTACGGCTGCGTGGTGCTTGCCGACGGCGCAGATCAGAGCGACGAGGTCGTGCCGGTGGTCGATCTCGTCGAGAAGCCGAAGCCCGAGGAGGCGCCGAGCACGCTGGCCATCATCGGACGCTACGTGCTGCCGCCGGAGATCTTCCCGGTGTTGAACGAGACCCAGCCCGGCAGCGGTGGCGAGATCCAGCTGACCGACGCCATGCGCACTTTGTGTCAGCAGGGTACGCCGGTGCACGGCGTCGTCTTCCGCGGTCGCCGCTACGACACAGGCGACCGGCTGGAATACGTTAAGGCGGTTGTCCAGTTCGCCGCCCGACACCCCGACATCGGAGCCGACTTCCGCTCGTGGTTGCGGAAGTATGAGCCGGAGGACACGCCCTAGGGAGACGCGCGAGTGGTGGCTGACGACGATCGTCCGCGGACCGTCGACGAGCACCTGTCGATCGTGCTCGACGGCATCGGGTCGATCGACCCCATCGAGCTGACGCTGCTCGACGCGCAGGGGCTGTTACTGGCGGAGAACGTCACTACGGATTTCCCGCTGCCGAGTTTCGACAACTCGGCGATGGACGGGTACGCCGTGCGCGCCATCGACACCCGCGACGCTTCACCGGACAACCCCATCTATCTCCAGGTGGTCGGCGACGTCGCGGCCGGGGCAAAGGTGCGGTCGGGCATGGGGCCGGGGCTGTCGATGCGGATCATGACGGGCGCGCCCGTCCCCGCCGGCGCCGACGCGGTGATCCCCTTGGAAGACACCGACCGCGGCGTGGCGCGAGTGGGCCTGCACCGCAGCGCGCGCACCGGCGAGTGCATCCGCCGCGCGGGGGAGGACCTCGCTGCCGGCGCACCGGCGCTGGCCGCGGGAGCCGCGCTCGGGCCGCAGCAGCTCGCATTGCTGGCCGCGATCGGCCGGGACCGGGTGCTCGTCCGTCCGCGCCCGCGCGTGATCGTCCTCTCTACGGGCAGTGAGCTGGTCGAGGTGGGCAGCCGCCCGACCTTCGGCGAAGTAATCGACTCCAACTCCTACATGATCGCCGCGGCGGCGAAGGACGCCGGCGCTGATTCCCGTCGCATCGGGATCGTGGCCGACGACCACGCCAAACTGCTCGACACGCTCGAGAGCCAACTGTTGCGCGCCGACGTGCTCGTCACCTCCGGCGGCGTCAGCATGGGCGCATTCGACGTCGTCAAGGAGGCGCTGACCGAACTGGGCACCGTCGAGTTCACGCGGGTGGCGATGCAACCCGGGAAGCCGCAGGGCTTCGGGCATATCGGCAACAAGGTGCCGATCTTCTGCCTGCCCGGCAACCCGGTCAGCAGCCTGGTGTCCTTCGAGACGTTCGTCCGCCCCGCCATCCGCAAGCTGCTGGGCAAGCGACAACTCGAGCGTGCCACGGTGCAGGCACTGGCGTTCGAGGGTGCGCGAAGCCCGCACGGCGTACGTCAGTATCGGCGTGGCCTGCTGCACCGCGAAGCAGACGGCGGATACGGGGTCTCCTTCCTCGGCGGCGCGGGCTCGCATCTCATCGCTTCGCTGGCGCAGTCGAACTGCCTGGTCGTAATCCCCGAGGAGGAGACCGAAGTCGTCGCCGGCCAGAAGGTGACTGTGATGCCACTGCTGCTGTCCAACAGGTAAGGCGTCGTGGCCAAGGTTCCCGGCTGGCCGGCGACGCTGTCGGCCGGGCCGGTTTTGCTGCGGCCCCCGCGTTTGCGCGATGCGCGCGCGTGGAGCGAGATTCGGCTCCGCAACGAGACATGGCTGGAGCGCTGGGAGCCGACGTCGTCCGTGCCGTGGGACGAGCGGAACTCGGTCGGGGCATGGCCGTCACTGCATTCAGCGTTGCGGGCGAGCGCTCGCAAGGGCGTGATGTTGCCGTTCATGGTGTGTTACGGCGGCCGCCTCGTCGGTCAGTTGAACGTCTCAAACGTCGTCCATGGCGCGCTTCGCTCATGCACGGTGGGCTACTGGATCGACGGCGCCATGGCCGGGCGGCAGATCACGCCAACCGCGCTGGCGCTTGCGATCGACCACTGCTTCGGGGCGGTCGGGATGCACCGCGTCGAGGTGGACATCCGGCCGGAGAACACCGCAAGCCTGCGCGTGGTCGAGAAGCTCGGGTTGCGCCGTGAGGGGTTCTACCAGCGGTTCCTCGACATCGACGGTGCGTGGCGCGATCACATCGCGTTCGCCGTCACCGTCGAGGAGCTGAACGGGCGCAGCATGCTGTCCCGGTTGCAGCTGCTGCCGCCCGCGCCGACGTGGAGGGCGGGCCGGTAGCCGACTCGGTGGTGGCGATGCGGTTGCAAGTCGGCGATCTTGTTGCAGGACGCAGGGCGGGGCGCGCGTCGTGCAACGAGATCAGGGCTCGTCCGTGATCTTGTTGCGCCAGATAGTCCCTGGCGCGCGTGCTGCAACGAGATCGGCCCGCCGCAGCGAGCCTGCAGTTCTCAACCTCAAGTTGAGGTTGTCGGGCGACACGCCGTTGCGCGTACCGAAAACACGGGCTTGCGTCACTAACTTGGGCAGAGCGTTGTTACTGGTGTGACTGGAGGTGCAGGATGTTCTCGCCGTTCATGACGGTCGTCGTCCTCGCCATCCTGTGGTTGATCGTCGTCGTCCCGATGGTGCTGCGCCGCAAGGACGAGCGGCGCCGGGAGCGCTCCGTGGCCGGCTTCGGCCGCGCGATGCGCGCCTTGGGCCGACGTCCGCAGCTCGCCGACGAGGCGAACGCCGAGGTGTATGTCCCTCGCCAGAACCGCGCCAACGTCGCGGCGCCTGCTCGCCGTCCCGTGCCGGCTGCCCAGGAGGCGCTGATGTACCCGCCCGACCGCTCCGAACTCTCCGCGGCGCGCGCCCACATGCTTGCCCGCCGGCGCCGCTCGCTCAGCATCCTCGTCGGTGGCAGCGCACTGTTCGGCCCGCTCGCCCTGGTCATGGGCGGGATCATGTGGCTGCTCGCCACGCCCTTCCTGCTGGGCCTGGTCGGCTACCTGTGGTTCCTGCGCAGCCAGGCGCTGCGTGATCGGAGCCGCCGGGAGAACCGGCAGCTCCGGTCGATGTCCCGGCGTCCGCGCAGCTACGACGCCACCGAGGAACTCGACCGGTTCGAGGAGCCCATCGACTCGGTCGTTCGCATCGACGACGACGACGTCGAGCTGATGAGCATGGACACCATCGATCTCACCGGCCTCTACAGCGAGGATCTGGCGCCCGCAGCGAGCCAGCGTCGAGCAAGCTGACCGTAAGCTGGCCCAGCGCGGCTGCTACCCTGATCCACGGCCCTTTTACGGGCCGCTCCCACACCAGGGGCTGTAGCGCAGTCCGGTAGCGCACCTCGTTCGCATCGAGGGGGTCAGGGGTTCAAATCCCCTCAGCTCCACCCGTTCCAGCACTGTCGGACCCTCACCTCCAGTCGAACATCAGCACCTCGTGGCGCGCGGACGACTGGATCCAGCTGTCCTGGGTGGCGGCGAGCCTGACCAGGTTCTCAGCCCTGCCATGCTTGTGGCGCGCGAGGACGATCCGCGGGTCCTTGCCGATCTGGCGAAGCGCCACATGCGGATCAAGATCGGGGACCGCCAGCAGGCGGTGATACCGTCGAATCGGTCACTGACACGTGATCGAGCGGGGCATGACCTATGGACCTCAAGCCGCAAGCCTCAGGCGGCGAGGGGCAGTTGGTCGCCAATTACGGCGTTGAGCGCTTCACCGCTGACTGGAACAATCCGTCCCACCGGTTCAAGCGGCTGCTCGCCGAGTTCCTCGGTGTCGCCGGCCTCATGGTGATTCTCTCGGGAGTCGCCGGCATTATGGCTCGATTCGCGGGTGCGAATGTTCCCCCATATCAACTGGTGGCTATCGCTGCCATCACGTCTGGCGCCTATCTGGTCGCGGCGATTTACTTCCTAGGCGAAATGTCCGCCCACTTCGATCCGGTGGTGACACTCGCCTTCGGCATCCGCCGGGACATGTCCTGGGGGATGGTCGTCCTCTATTGGATCGCGCAATTCTCGGGTGCCGCATGTGGATCGCTGCTCATCCGCTCGCTCGTAGGACCTGGGAACAACCTCGCTCTGACCCTCCCCCAATCCCATCTGCGCCTGCAGGCCGTGATCTTCGAGGCCGTGATCACGTTCGGCCTGGTGCTTCTGGTGCTGTCCATGGCCAACGGAGCCAAGCTGAACGGACCGTTCACCCCGATCGCGGTCGGCCTATGGATCGTCGCGACCTCGATGATGGGCGGCACATTCGAAGGTGCCTCCATGAACCCGGCGAGGAG
>DATFTS010000593.1:0-2627 GCA_035261645.1 Jatrophihabitans sp.
TCGCCAGCACCGGCACGAACCGGTTGCGCCGGCTCATGCCCGTGAAGCGGCCGGTGACTTGCACCCATGTTCCCGCCGGCGGCGCACGAACGCCGTCGCCCAGACGCGCTTCGATGTCGTCTCGTTGCGCGTCAGCCGCGCAGCAGGTGATGGAGAGCCTGGCAAGCGTGAATGCGCCCGAGCGCCGGCCCGCGACGAAGCCGAGCACCCGCAGCACGCGTCCACGCAATGTGGCCGGCGCCCAAGTGGCGCGCACCACGAACTCGGACAGCTTCAAGGTCACCGGGTCGGTCCCTCGTAAAGCCTCCGTCGCGTCATCCGAGCGGCTGGGTGGGCCGTCACGCGGCGAGCCGACCAGCACCCCTTGTGGTGGCGGCACGACCGCGGCGACGGCCAACACCGGCACAAGGATCAGCCAGCCAGCCCACGGAGTGCGGCTGCAGCGCCGGGACGGCGCACCGAGCCAGCCGGCCAATCCCACGACAAGCAGCACAGCGCCGGCTGCGACTACGTAGGGACGGGTGCTGGGCCTGACGTAGAACAGCAAGCGATCCGACCCGCCCAGCCGCAGGAGCACTGCTCCGAATATTGCCAGCAGCGGCGGTGCTCGACGGGTCGTCACGCGATCACCGCCGCTACGAGGCACGCCACGCCCAGGCCGACTGCAAACGTCGCGACCGCGAACCGGATGCTGAAGCGAGCACCGAACGCGCCGGCCTGCATCGCGGCGAGCTTCAGATCCACCGCCGGCCCCAGGATCATGAACGCGAGTTGCGCAGTTGTCGAGAAGCCGGTGAAGGACCTCGCGATGAAGGCGTCGGCCTGCGAACAAATGCTCATCAACGTCGCCAGCAAGGCGAGCGCGAACACGCTGAGCACCGGGACATGTGCGATCCCTGACAACAGCCCACGCGGCACGAGCACGACGATCGCGGCAGCGGCAGCGGCGCCCATCGATAGCAGGCCCAGCGACCGCAGCGCCTCGTCGGTCACAGCGTCCAGGAACTCCCACGGGCCATCGCGCGCCGCGTGCGTGTGGCCACCCGATACCTCCGTCGGCGGGCGCGGATGTCCGACGATTCCGGACGAAACCAGCCAGCCAACGCAGGCCGCCAGCAGCAGCGCCCCGACGAAACGGGCGGCCACCACGCCGGGACGGCCGGGAAATGCGGTCGCCGTCGCGGCAAGCACGACCGGGTTGGCTCCTGGCGCGGACAGCATGAACGCCGTCGCGGGACCGGCGCCCACGCCGCCCGCGATCAGCCCGGCCGCCGCCGGTACCGAACCGCACTCACATCCCGGTAAGGCCACGCCAACGAGCCCTAACGCGGGCACCGCGAGTGCCTGCCGCCGCGGCACCCACCGACGCAGCCACGAACGTGGCGCAACCCGAAGGCAGCCGGAAAGCAACGCGCCGAGCACCACGAACGGCGCTGCTTGCACGCAGATCGCCGCAAGCACGTTCGCCCAGCGCGTCATGGCGAAGATCGTGGCAGCGGCTGCCGACGAACCGCGTCGGTTGTCCACATCCGCACCCGGCCATCCACAGTGCCGTGGGCATCCAGTGAGCGCTAGCGTCGAGACCGTGTGCACGGTCGTTACACGGTGGATGCCAGCGGAGCCGGTGCGCATCCTCGCGATCCGGGACGAGTTCGTTTCCCGCGATTTCGATTCACCGGGCGCGTGGTGGCCCGCCCAGCCGAACATCGTCGGCGGGCGTGACCGCAGGGCCGGCGGCAGTTGGTGCGTCTCCGACGCTGCCACCGGTGTCACCGCGCTCGTGCTCAACCGACCGGAGCGGCAGACCGGAACACCTTCGCGCGGCGTCCTCCCACTTGCGGCAGTAGCCGCCGGTGCACGTTGGACAGATGAGGTCGACCACCGGCAGATGGCGAGCTTCACTCTCGTCCTGGCTGGCCCCTCCGGCGTCACGGCCTGGACCTGGGACGCCGAAGCCCTCCGCCGACACGACCTCGAGCACGGAACGCACGTCTTCACCTCGCGCGCATTCGATGCCGACGATGTGAAGACCAAGCGACTGACGCCGCTGTTCGCCAGCCGTCCATGGCTCGACGTGGTCACCGAACAGTTGCCGTCAGACGACCGCACGGCCCTGATCGTCCGGCACCCGTTCGAGACCGACACCTACGCGACGGTGTTCGGTCAGCTGATCACCGCGACGCCCGGCGAGTTGTCCATCTCGTACTCGCGCACGCCCTGGGAGGCGGCTAGCTGGGTTGACGACTCCTGGCGCAGTCAGGACGTGGCGCCGGGGCTGAGCCAGTAGGCGTCGAGTCCCAGAACGGCATGCCAGCCCACCGCTTCACCGGAGGAAGGTGAGCAAGGACAGCTGCTCGGTGTCAGGAGCCACTTCCTGCACCTGCGCGTAGAGGCTTCGTAACTCGGCGCGCTGCTGGCCGAACGAGGTGTGCCACGGCTCAGGAGACACGGCCGCAAGCTCGGCCAGGCTCGCGTCCTCGGCCAGCCCCAACCGCGCCGCGAGGTCCTCGGCGTGCGCCGCACGCAGCACCTCGCCGAGTTGAACGACGTCGACGGCCGCATCGACGTCCTCGCGGGCGCGAGCCAGCCAGCGCCTCGACCCGGTGAGGAGCAGCAGCTGGACGACG
>DATFTS010000594.1:0-2687 GCA_035261645.1 Jatrophihabitans sp.
CGCGTATGAGGTGCCGACGTCGGGTGTGTCGATGAACGATCTGCTGACGATCTTCCTCGACGCGACGCATGGCAAGGGCGGAATCTTGCACGTGGTCGACGACACCGGTGGCTCGTCCACGATCGCGAATCCGGACATGCCGGTAACTGTGGTGCACTACCCCGGGTAAGCACGAGCGCCGGGACTGTCACCCCGGCGATCTTGTTGCCCGACACCGGCCACCACCCACCGGCCGCAACAAGATCCGCGGCCCGGCGATCTTGTTGCGCGACACCGGCCACCACCCACCTGCGGCAACAAGATCCGCGGCCCAGCGATCATGTTGCCGGACAGCGGCCACCACCCACCTGCCGCAACAAGATCGATCACGACGCCGACGTCCCCGGCGATCATGTTGCCGGACACCGGCCACCACCCACCTGCGACAACAAGATCGGCGGGGCGCCGGGGGCGCTAGCGCACCCCCGCCGGGGGTCGTTAGCGCACCCCCGCCGGGGGGACACTTGCCGCGTGGTGATTCCGGTCCACGACATCAACCCGTTACGCCGGGTCCCGTGGGTGACCTACGCACTGATCGCAGCGAACCTGGTCGTGTTCCTGCTAACGCCGGGCAACGTCACCTCGATCGACGGCTCGGTGACGCTTCGGGAAGAGTGCAAGCAGCTCTCGTTCTACGACGAGTACGCGGCGATACCGCGGGAGCTGACACACAACAAACCACTGCCGCAGGTGGCGACCGACACGCCGGTGAGGGTGGGCGGCCATCCCGGCTGCCTGCTGGGCAAGCCCAAGTACCACAAGGTGCCGTTCCTGTCGGCAATCACCTCGATGTTCCTGCACGGCGGGTGGCTGCACCTGCTTGGCAACATGCTGTTCCTGCTGATCTTCGGAAACAACGTCGAGGACCGGATGGGACGGCTGAAGTTCCTGGTCTTCTACTTCGCCAGCGGCATCATTGCCGCCTACGGCTTCGCGCTCGCCGATCCGAACTCGACCGAGACGCTGATCGGCGCGTCGGGAGCGATCGCCGGGGTGCTTGGCGCCTACCTGGTGATGTTCCCGAGGGCGCGGGTGTGGAGCCTCGTGCCGTTCCTGTTCTTCATCCCGCTGCGCTTGCCGGCGTGGTTGGTGCTCGGACTGTGGTTCGTCCTGCAGTACGCCTACGCGAGCGGAGCCGCGGTGTCCTCTGCAGGCCACGTCGCATATCTGGCGCACGTGGTCGGGTTCGTGTTCGGCGCGCTGGTCGGCCTGCTGGTGCGCCGAACGCAGGGACCGATGCAACCGCCGGTCACCCGCAGCGGCCGCCCGGCCTGGTAACGACGAGCGCTCACCCGGCTAGCGCCGCCAGGCGGGCACGGTGCTGCCGCATCCCGGCGTCGTCAGCCAGGCGCAACGCTGAACGAGCAAGATCGGCGACCTCGGCGTCGCCGCGTGCGCACGCGAGCTCCACCTCCGCCAGCCGCGCCTCGAACTGCCCCAGTGGCGGCCCTTCGGAGCGCGCGCGTGACACCAGCGGTGCGGCCTCGTCGAGCCGGCCGAGCGCCACGAGGACGAGCGCACAGCGCGCGGCTGCCCAGCAGGTGAACAGGTTCAGGTGCGCAGAGGCGTCCAACGACCTGCGGAACGAGCCCAACGCGGCATCGAGATCGCCGACAGCCTGCTGCGCGATTCCCAGCGCCCGCCACGCCGTGGCAGTCCACCCGCGATGGCCGATGCGCGATGCGATTTCCAGGGCTTCGGTTGCCGCTGCGTGAGCGTCGTCGCTGCGCTGCAACGACGCCAGCGCCTCGGCGGTATGCCACAGCGCGTACGTCTGCCCCTCGGGATTGCCCAGCGTGGTCGCAAGCTCGTGCGCGGCCTTCGTCAATGCGAGCCCGGCAGCGGGTTCGCCGGCAAAGACGAGGCCGTGTCCCGCGGTGGAGCGCGGCGTGATCACGTGCACGAGGTCGCCCGCGTCCTCGAACATGTCGGCGGCACGGCGCAGCAACTCCACGCCACGGCTGATCCGCCCGTCGAGGAACGTCGCCATCGCGCGCCCGTCGAGGATCCGGGCCGTCCCGGTCGCATCGCCGAGCCGCTGGTAGAGCGACAGCGCCTCCGCTGCCCGCTGCTCGGCCCGTTGCGGACGGTCCAGGTTCATGTCGAGGACGGCCGCGACCTCGAGCACGCGCGCGCGAGCGGGCGCGTCATCGGCCGCCTCCACCAGCGCAAGTTCGGCCAGCTCGGCAGCGCGTACCAGGTCGTCCGCGCCGGAGGCGAGCAGCGCCAGACGCGCGAGCAGCCGAGCCCGCACCGGGCCACTGCGCTGCAGGCGCAGCGCGTCCCGCAGATCCGCGCGCGCGCCGCCGATGTCGCCGCGGCGCAGCCTGGCCAGCGCTCGGACTTCCCGCAGGGCCGCAGCCAACTCCCCCGCGGGCGCGAGCGCCAGCCCGGCGTCGGCGAGGGTGATCGCATCGGCGTCGGCCAAGTCGTCGAGCGCGCGCTGCGCAGCGTCGCGATACGCGGCGGCGGCGCGTGCCGCGTCGCCGCCGCCGAGCCAGTGCCGGGCCAGCTCCCCCAGATCGGCGTCAGGGGTGTCGAGCGCGGCAGCCAGCTGCGCGTGCAGCCGGCCACGCTCGTCGGGGCCCAGGCGTGCGGCCACCACCTCATCCACCATGTCGTGCGCGCTCGCCCAGCCGCGTTCGCCC
>DATFTS010000595.1:0-5663 GCA_035261645.1 Jatrophihabitans sp.
GTTGCGCTGGGTGCGGCCGGAGGTCGTCGTCGAGGTCGAGTTCTCCGCGTGGACGGAGGACGGCCGGCTGCGGCAGCCGGTGTTCCGAGGTGTGCGCACAGACAAGTCGGTCGACGAAGCGAGAGGCGATGGCTGAGAAGAAGGAGTCCGTGACCGTCGACGTGGATGGCCACCACCTGACGCTGACGAACCTCAGCAAGGTGCTCTACCCGGACACCGGGTTCACCAAGGGCGAGGTGATCGACTACTACACGCGCATCGCGCCCGTCCTGCTCCCCCATCTGGCCGACCGCCCGCTGACGGTGAAGCGCTACCCGAACGGCGTCGACGCGCCGTTCTTCTTCGAGAAGAACGCGCCGCGCGGAACACCGTCATGGGTGCGGACCGTCACGCTGCCGGTGCCGGGTTCGACGATGAATCGCGAGACGATCGATTTTGTCGTGGTCGAGGATCTGCCGACGCTCGTGTGGCTGGCCAACCTCGCCGCCCTCGAACTGCACGTGCCGCAATGGAAGGTGCCGCGCCGGGCCCGCAAGCCGCGAACCGACCTGATCGTGTTCGACCTCGACCCGGGTGCGCCGGCGACGATCGCGCAGTGCTGCTCGGTGGCCGTTCGGCTGCGGGAGTGCTTGGCCGCCGATGGCTTGGTGCCGACCGCCAAGACGTCCGGCTCCAAAGGGATGCAGGTCAGCGCCCCGATCGAGACTGCCGATCCCGAGCTGCCTTCGCGCTACGCGCACGCGCTCGCGAAGCAGCTCGAGCGAGAGGCGCCCGATCTGATCGTGTCGCGCATGGCGAAGGCGGTGCGGCCGGGCAAGGTGTTCGTCGACTGGAGCCAGAACAACCCGGCGAAGACGACCGTCGCGCCGTACTCACTACGGGCGAAGGCGGCACCGACCGTCTCGACGCCACTCACGTGGGACGAGGTCGAGCGAGGCGGTCACATCTCGTTCACCGCACAGGAGGTGCTCGACCGGGTGGCCGAGCACGGTGACCTGTTCGCCGGGGTCCTGGACGACGCCAACCGGGTCCGGCTGACCGCCTCGATGGTTACGGACGAGTAGTCTGCGGCCACTGGGAGAAAGTTCAGCGGGGAGCTGCCGTGTCACGCGCGCTGGGTGCCGAGTTGGGCCGGGGTGGCCGGCTGCCGCGATCGGCGCGCCGCAAGCAGCTGCTTGCGGCGGCGCAAGAGGTGTTCGTCGCGCACGGATATCACGCGGCCGCCATGGACGACATCGCCGAGCGGGCCGGTGTGTCGAAGCCGGTGCTGTACCAGCACTTTCCGGGCAAGCTCGAGCTGTACCTCGCACTGCTCGACACGCAGGCCGAGGCGCTCGCCGAGACAGTGCTGAACGCGCTCGCCGGCACGACGGACAACCGCGAACGCGTCCACGGCGTCTTGAGCGCCTACTTCGGCTTCGTCGATCGATCCGATCACGGCGGCGCGTTCCGGCTGATCTTCGAGAGCGACTTGGTGAACGACCCGGCGGTGCGCGAGCGCGTCGAGTCGGTGACCGAGAAGACGATGCTCGCAGTGGCCGATACGGTGGCCGCCGACACCGGCCTGGGCAGGGCCGAGGCACAGCTGCTGGCCACCGCGTTGACCGGCGCGGCGCAGGTCGCGGCCCGCTGGTGGTTGGCCAGCGACCGGCCGGTGTCCGAGGACGACGCGATCTACTTGCTCGAGTCGCTGCTGTGGCGCGGGATCTCGAACTTTCCCAGGCAGGTTTAGCGGGGCAGGTTTAGCGGCTGCTCGCTCGGGCGTTCGCTGACGGCGCACCGGGCAGCACGGCGGCGCGCGAACGCCTCAGCTAGCGTTGGGTTCTCGAACTGCGGCGTGTTGCCGCGTTGATGGACGCAGGAGGTCCAGCGTGGAGGTCAAGATCGGCGTGCTGCACACGGCTCGCGAGATCGTGCTGGACAGCCCGCAAACACCCGACGAGGTGGAGAAGCTCGTCGCGGATGCGCTGAAGAGCGTCGACGGGCAGCTCAGGCTGACCGACGACCGGGGCCGCATGGTGATCGTGCCGGCGAACCTGGTGGCCTACGTCGACATCGCGCAGGCCGACACCCGGCGCGTCGGCTTCTCGGCGACCTGAGTCGCGATCAGCCCAGCGGCGCGCCGATTCCCGGAAGCACCAGCCGGCATGGCACCGGCTGCCTGTGCGCCGGATCGAGGGCGTTGAGCACGTCCTGACCGACCGTCGGGTCGAACGCCACTGCGATGTGCTCGGCGTAGTCGCGCCCGCACTGGTTCTGGATCACGATGTTCGTCACGTTGGGCGCTACCAACCGGCCGGACGTGTACGGCGTCACCAACTCGTCGTGCTTCGTCATGATCGTCGTGTACCGCACGCCGGGCACCGCGTACACGCCGTCCGCGTAGAGATGACGAAGGAACGGCGAGCCGCGCAGGAACTCCTGGCATGAACCGCACTGCTGGGCGAATGCGGCGCTGACCTGCTGTGACTGCTGCGGGTAGGCGTTCTCCAGCTCGCTTACCAACGCGCCGATGCCGAGCAGCGTCGTGCCGTGGTAGATCGGCGTGATCGCGACGTACTTGTCGACCTTCGCCGCGCCGCCGCGGAACTTGAGGTAGTACTGCGGCATCACGGTGCCCTCGGAGTGGCCGACCAGATCGACCTTCGCGGCGCCAGTGGCGCTCAGCACCCGATCGACGAAGCTCGCCAGCTCGGCGCTGCTGCGTTCCATCGGCTGCAGGCCGCCGACGAACTTCTCGCCCGGGTTGGTGCCGTAGGTCAGCGCGAAGACGCAGTAGCCGTGGTTGGCGAGCAGCGGTGCGTACGTGGCCCAGTTCTCGCCCATGTTCGCGCCGAGCCCGTGCACCAGCACCACCGGGTACGGGTGCGCGGGTGTCGTTTTGCAGCCGAAGTCGTTCGCACCCGGCGGCGGACCCGTCGGGTGGGCGAGTACGCCACGCGCAGCGCTGATGTTGTAGACCACCGGGTATCGGGTGGACGCGCCGGCACCCGGCACAGCGACCGATGCCGCCAGCCCGGCGGCCAAACAGGCGACGAGAGCGGCGAAGCGGCACAGTCGGGGCATAGTCGGAAAGTAGATCCGACACGGTGTTCGGGCAACTTTAGCGATTACCGGGGTCAGGCGCCAAGCCCGAGCGCGGCCATCCGTTCGGCGTGCCGGTCGGTGATCCGGGTGATCAAGGCGGCCACTCCGCTGAGGTCGCCGGTGCCTTCGACGAGCAGGTGCATCAGCGAGTCCCTGTCGGCCAGCACGTGCTGGGTCTGGCTGATCGCCTCGCCCACCAGCCGGCGTCCCCACAGCGCAAGCCGGCCGGCGCCCGCCGGCTGTTCGGCCACGCCGGCGGAGACCTCCTGGACGGCGAACTCCGCGCGACCCTCGTCGGTGAGCACCTGCCGGATCAGCCGGCCGGTGTCGTCGTCGACGAACGCGGCGACCTCGCGGTAGAAGTCGGCCGCCATGCCATAGCCCACGTAGGCCTTGACGACGCTCTCCAGCCACGTCGACGGCTTCGTGAGCGAGTGGTAGGTCTCCAGTGCTGCGACGAACGGCGCCATCGAATCCTCGGGCGTGCCGCCGAGCTCGACGATCCGCCGCGCGAGCTGGTCGTAGTGCGCGAACTCCTGGGCGGCCATCGCGGACATCCGCGCCCGCCCGCTGAGGGTGGGCGCCAACCCGGCATCGTCTGCGAGGTGATCGAATGCGCTCAGCTCGCCATAGGCGAGTGCGCCGAGCAGGTCGACGACGGCGTCCGGCGTCGGCACGTCAGCGCTCGGTCTTGCGCCGGTGGGGATCCGCAGGCTGCCGTGCTTGCCGCATTCGCTCGCTGCGCTCGCTCATCGCCACTCGTCCGTCCACCCCTCTGCGCGCCCCTCGCCGCGCAGGGTATCGGCCCGCCGGATAGACTTGCCGGAAAGCTCGACGAATCTGCGCGTTGGCCGCAATCCGCACTACACGGCGCCTCCCTCCCCCGGGTTGCAGGCGCCCGGTCCTCATACGGTCGGCGCACCGCATCAAGGGAAGCGCATTGACCACAGATGGAACGTTGTCGCCCGCCGAGGCCGACCACCGCACCGACCTGCCCGATCCGGCCCCCGAGCCCGCAGCCCTCGCGGCCCGCGCCCCGGTTCGCGAGGACAGCCCCGCGTTCAGCGACTTCGACATCAAGCCGGAGATCGTCCAAGCGCTCGCCGACGTCGGCATCGTGCGGACATTCGCGATCCAGGAGCTGACCCTGCCGATCGCGCTCGCCGGCAACGACCTCATCGGCCAGGCGCGCACCGGCACCGGCAAGACCCTCGGCTTCGGGGTGCCGCTGCTGAACCGGCTGACCGTGCCCGGCGGCCCGGGTGCGCTGCCGCAGGCGCTGGTGATCACCCCGACGCGCGAGCTCGCCGTTCAGGTGTCGGCCGACCTCGCCAGCGCCGGCAAGTTGCTCGGCGCGCGCGTCCTCACGATCTACGGCGGACGCGCGTACGAGCCGCAGATCGAGGCGTTGCGCAAGGGCGTCGAGGTGGTGGTGGGGACGCCGGGCCGGCTCCTCGACCTGGCACAGCAGGGCCAGCTGAAGCTCACGAGCGCGCGCATCCTCGTTCTCGACGAAGCGGACGAGATGCTCGACCTCGGCTTCCTGCCCGACATCGAGAAGCTGCTCGCGATGGTGCCGGCCGGCCGGCAGACCATGTTGTTCTCCGCCACCATGCCGGGGCCGATCGTGGCGCTCGCCCGCCAGTTCCTGATCCAGCCGATCCAGATCCGGGCCGAGCACGGCAGCGAGACGCCGAGCACCTCGCACGTCGACCAGTTCGTCTACCGCGCGCACGCGCTGGACAAGGCGGAGCTGCTCGCGCGTGTCCTCCAGGCCCGCGGCCGCGGCCTCGCCCTGATCTTCACCCGAACGAAGCGGACGGCTGCCAAGGTCGCCGAGGACCTCGAGGACCGCGGCTTCGCCGCCGCCGCGATCCACGGCGATCTCGGTCAGGGCGCGCGAGAGCAGGCGTTGCGGGCCTTCCGCTCCGGCAAGGTGGACGTCCTGGTGGCCACCGACGTGGCCGCACGCGGGTTGGACGTCGAAGGCATCACGCACGTGATCAACTACCAGGCGCCCGAGGACGGCATGACCTACGTCCACCGCATCGGACGTACGGCGCGGGCCGGCGCCCGCGGCACCGCGGTGACACTCGTCGACTGGGACGAGGTGCCGCGCTGGAAGCTCATCTGCGACGAGCTCGAGCTGCCGTTCCACGAACCGGTGGAGACGTATTCGACGTCGCCGCACGTGTACCTCGAACTAGACATCCCGGAGGGAGCAGCCGCGACGTTGCCGCGCGCGGAGCGCACGCGCGCTGGGCTCGATGCCGAGGAGATCGAGGATCTGGGCGGCCGCGAGGATAAGCGCGGCCGCGCCCGGTCGGGGGCTCGCTCGCGCTCCGCGCCGCCGCGTGAGCGGGACGGGCGGCCGGCGAGGAACCGCAGCCGCACCCGCACCCGGGGTGGCCAGCCAGTGGGCCGCGAGGACGAGCCGTCGACCGGAACTGACGAATCGCCACTGACGGCCGACCAGCAGGATGCTGCTGCGCAGGGTGACAGAGGGGCTGCTGCGCAGCCGCAGCGCGACAGGGGGCCGTCGCGTCCCCGGCGTCGACGCCGCCGTGGATCACATG
>DATFTS010000596.1:0-2117 GCA_035261645.1 Jatrophihabitans sp.
GTGGCCGCGTTCGGCCGCGTTCCCGGCCGGGCACGCGGGCAGACGTCGTGGTCGCGCATGACGGTGCTGGAACGGGTGTCGCCGCAGACGCTGATGTCCGGTCTGCTCGAGCAGTTCCTGGCCGACCACGAACGCGGGGGAGTGCACGAGAGGCGGGCCCGCACCACGATCACCGATCGGATCGCGCGCTTCGAGCGCCGCGTCGACATCGACGTACGCCGCAGGCTTGCCGAGACCAGCGGCGCGGAAGCCGTCGCGCGTACCGCCACGCGTCCGACGATCGAGCGGGTGAACTTCCTCGGCGCGACGCGTGCTGATCTGGTCGCGCTGCGGCGCGAGATCCAGCCACTGGCACGCCGGCTCGCCTCTCGCCTCGCACTCGATCACCGGCGCGGCAACCGGGGCCAGCTCGACTTCCGCCGGACCATCCGTGCGTCGCTGTCCACCGGCGGCGTGCCGGTGACGACGCACTTCCGCCCGCGCCGTCCGCTGCGCACGGAACTTGTCGTGCTGTGCGACGTGAGCGACTCGGTCAGCTCGTTCGCGCAGTTCACGTTGCTGCTCGTGTACGCGCTGCGTGAGCAGTTCAGCAAAGTGCGCGCATTCGCGTTCGTCGACGAGCTCGACGAGGTCACCAGGTTCTTCACACCCGGCGGCGACCCGGTCGAGGCCGTCACCAGGCTCGCGAACGAAGCGGACGTCACATGGCTGCTCGGACGCACCGACTACGGACGTGCGTTGGAGCTGTTCGCCCAGCGCTTCCCGCGCGCGGTGAACTCGCGAACGTCGCTGCTCGTGCTCGGCGATGCGCGCTCGAACTATGGCGACCTGGCGCTGCCGGTGCTGACTGATCTCGCGGCGACAGCGAAGCATGCCTACTGGCTCAACCCGGAGCGGCGGGCGCTCTGGGACACCGGTGACTCGCGGGCTAGTGAGTTCGGCGCGATCGTGCCCATGGTCGAGTGTCGCAACCTCGCGCAGCTGGGCGAGTTCGTACACGACCTCGCGAACTGATCAGGGGACGAGCACAAGTTTGCCGCTCGTGTGTCCGGACCTCTGCCGACGGTGGGCCTCCGCCGCGTCAGCCAGCGGGAAGGTGCCCGCCACAAGCAGCCGGAGCTTGCCGGCTGCTACTGCTTCGGCCAACGGACGTCGCGCTGCGCTGCGGACAGCGGTGCCCGGATCGGCGCCGGCCCCGCCACCGAGGAGATTCACTCCGAACTCCGCGGCGCGAGCAAAGTTGGCGATCGTGGTGATGCGCGACCGGTCGGCAACCAGCTCCGTCGAGACCTCGAGCGCTTCGTCTGTGCCGATCAGGTCGAGGGCGGCAGCTACCCCATCGGGCGCCATGGCGTTGACTCGCTCACGCAGACCCGTCCCGTACTCGACTGGTGTCACGCCGAACGACTGCAGCAGCTCATGCTTCGCCGGGCTCGCGGTGCCGATCACGCGCGCGCCGCGCTGGGCGGCGAGCTGCACCGCCATCAGCCCGACCCCACCCGCCGCGCCGTGGACAAGAACCGTCTCGCCGTCGGCAACACCCACCGACTCGATCGCGTGCACCGCCGTGACCCCGACGACCATCAGACCACCTGCGCTCGGCCAGTCCAGCTCAGCGGGCTTCGCAACGATCGACGTCGACAGCACGACCAGGTCGCTTGCGTAGGCATGCTCGGCGGGGTAGGCAATCACCTCCTGGCCCGGCGCGATGCCTTCGACGTCCGCACCAACGGCGGTGACGACGCCGGCCGCCTCGTGGCCGAGCCGGATCGGCAGGTTAGCCGGGTCGGCGCCGAAGATGCCGCTGTAGCTCTTGTGGTCGATGGGGTTCACGCCCGCGGCGCGTACCGCGATTCGCACCTCACCCGACCTGGGTTCGGGCGTCGGAATCTGGAGGACGGCGAGGTTTTCCGGCCCGCCGTACCCGGTGGCCGCAACGATTCGGGTCATGCCGATCTGCAACGCGGGACCGACGTGCCCTCTTCCTCAGCGGCCCTGAAAGTTGGGCTTGCGCTTCTCGGCGAACGCGCGCGGGCCTTCCTTGGCGTCCTCGCTCTGGAACACCGCCATGCCCAGTTTCGCGTCGAGCCGGAAGGCGTCGTTCTCGTGCATGCCCT
>DATFTS010000597.1:0-1780 GCA_035261645.1 Jatrophihabitans sp.
TTGTGCTCGGCGAGCGTGCGCAGCAGGTCGATCACGGTGTCGTCGGCTGCGATGGCCAGGACGCCGGAGCCCTTGTGGCGCAGGATGTCGGAGATGTGCACTGCGGGTCACCTCTTTGCCGGTCTGGTTAAAAAGACTGCCGCAGTTAGTGCGTGGGCGCTACCGCCACGCCCGCCGGTCAGGCAGGCAATGTCGTGAAGGCGGTGATCTCCTCAGCGACGCGATCCGGCTCGTCCAGTGGCACAAAGGTGCGGGCGCCCTCGATCCGGACGAGTCGGGCATCGGTGAAAGCGTCGTGCAACCGCTGCGCCATGGACAGCTTGAAGAACCGATCGGCGGCACCCCAGACCAGCAGAACCGGCTTCTCGAACCGGCCCAGCCGGCTGCCGACGTCGATGAGGTCGCGCTTGTCGATGCCGGCCATGAAGCGCGCTCCGTTGCGTGCGATCGCCTTGCCGGTGGCCGCGGGGCGCACCCAGCTGGCGGTCAGCTCCGGGTCGAGCGGCTTGGCGACGAGGCCGCCGTAGCCGAGCATCGAGTGCCGCAGTGCTTTCGGGCCCATCGTCCGCATTGCGAAGCGCAGCCGCCCGGGCCGACGGCCCAATGCGACGATCGCCCCGAACGGCGGCGGCGGGAATTTCTCGAACGCGTCGCAGTTCGTCAGCACCAGCCGGCCGACGCGGGCAGCGTCCGCGTCGATCAGGAACTGGCACAGCGCGCCGCCGGTGTCGTTGCCGACCAACGTGACGTCGCGCAGATCGAGGGCGGCCAGGAAGTCAGAGATGAGTCGCGCGACCCCTCGCGGGCTGACGTCCGCGTCGTCGTGCAGGGCGACCGGATGGGCGCCCAGCGGCAGGTCGGGAGCGTAGGAGCGGATGCCTCGGGCGGCCAGCGCGTCGGCGACGCCGGTCCACAGTTCGGAGTTGACGAGCAGGCCGTGGACGAGCACAACCGGCGGTTCGGTGCTGTCGTCCGGCCCGGCCACGCGGTAGTGGACGGGTCCCTGCGAGAGTTCGATCGTCGGCATGGTGGCGTCCTCGGGAGTACGGTGCGGATCGTGACTGCTCAAACATACATACAGCCTGTATGAAAGACAACAGGCGAACGCAGGTCGAGCGGTCCGCGGCGACGAAGGACGCGCTCGTCCGCGCTGCCCGGCCGCTGTTCGCCGAGCACGGCTTCGCCGGCGTCGGTACCGAGGCGATCGTGCGAGCCGCGGGGGTGACGCGCGGGGCGATGTATCACCAGTTCGCGGACAAGTCCGAACTGTTCGCCGCGGTGTTCGAGGCGGTGGAGGCCGACCTGACGCAGCGCATTGGCGCGGCAGTGGACGGCGCCGGACTCACCGATCCGATCGAGTTGATGAAGCTTGGGGCGCGCACGTGGCTTGACGCCTGTGCCGAGCCGGAGGCGCACCGCATCCTGCTGGTGGAGGCACCCGCGGTGCTCGGCTGGGAACGGTGGCGCGAGGTCGGCTTGCGGTACGGCATGGGCCTGGTGCAGACGCTGCTCGCCTACGCGATCTCGGTGGGCCGGCTTCGCGAGCAGCCGGTGGAGCCGCTGGCGCACGTGTTCATCGGCGCCTTGGACGAGGCGGCGCTCTACGTGGCGCAGTCGTCGTCGCCGGACGAGGCCAGGGCCGGCGTGGTACGTGTGCTCGAGGACCTCATCGACGCTCTTGCCGTAGAGCCTGCACGCTGATCGGCTGCGCTTGGTTGCCGACCTTGTTGCGCGCCGATCGCAGTTGGTCGCCGACCGCAGTTGGTGCCGACCGCAGTTG
>DATFTS010000598.1:0-2454 GCA_035261645.1 Jatrophihabitans sp.
GGTGCTCACCGGCCGGCCCGAGCAGGCGCTGATCGGCGGAGTGCTGTTCGGACTGGTACGCGGGCTCGGCATCGCGGTCGTGAGCGTGGCACGTGACGCTGATCAGCTTCGTCGCCTTATGGCGCGCGTCGACGCGTGGACGGAGGCATCGGCGGTCGTCGCGGGCGCGGCATGCGTGTCGGTTGCGGCAGTTGCAGCCGGTCAGCTAGCAGGAGGAGCGGACGCACCGGCGCGTGCAGTAGGAGTGGCGCTCGCAGTCGCCGCAGCCCTGCTCGCGCCGCTGCTGCACACCGCGACGATGGCAGGCGCGTTCCACGCTCAGTGGCGCGGACTCCCGCGCCACTGAGCCGGCTTTCCGGCACTCTCACTGGCGTGCGTTCACTGCCCACCAACCTTCGCGCTTCGCTGCAACAGCAGCCGCAGATGCGCCGCTGGGCGCAAGCGCTCTGCCAGGTCGGCTGCACGCCGACCCCGCCGGGTTCGCAGCGACGATGGCGACGCTGCTCGATCTCGACCCGCAGCGGTTGCTGCGCTGGCTGTTCGCTCGCTGCGTCATCGAATCGCCGCAATGGCCCGAACTCGCCGGAGGTTGCCCGGCTGACCGCGCCGCGCTGAAGCGGCTTGCGGCGCGGGAGCCGGGACGAAAGCCCCTCGCCCAGATGATCACACACCGTCTTTACTCAGATTGGGCGGGTCGGCCATGGGAACGGAAAGGGCACTGTGGGGCGTACATCGGGCGCGTCCCGCTTCGGTTCGCAGGAGCAGCAGCAGGTCCCGCGCTTCGCTGAGCGGTACGACATCGTCAGGCTGCTGAAAGAGGGCAGCGGGGTCACCACGTACCTCGCCGTCGACTCCGTCACCGCCGAAAAGGTCGTACTGAAGACCTGCGCCACCGAGACGCTGCCGGTGGGTGCGCAGGCACGATTCGTCAACGAGACCCACGTCCTGCGTGAGCTGTCCGGACTCGGGGTGTGCAGCCTGCACGACGCCGGGCAGACCGACGGGCACCTGTTTCTCGCACAGGTTTACGTGCCCGGCGAGACGCTCGAGGTGGTGCTGCGCGCCGGGCCATTGTCCGCGCCCAAGGTCATAAGCATCGGCCTCGCGCTGGCCAGCGCACTCGACCTTGCGCACAGCGCCGGGGTGACGCACCGCGACGTGAAACCGGCGAACGTCATCGTCAACCCAGCGGACGCCGGCGGCGAGTACGCGTCAGTGACCCTGATCGACTTCGGCCTTGCCCGAAGTCCGTGGCTGGACGAGTCGATCCGCGACGAACCGGTGGGCACCGCCAGGTACCTGTCCCCTGAGGCAGCCGGCCTGCTGCCGGGTGAGGCAGACGAGCGTTCGGACCTGTATGCGCTCGGCGTCGTGCTGTTCGAAAGCCTCACCGGCCATCCGCCGTTCCAGGGGGCGACCGTCGGCGAGTTGCTGCGTCACCATCTGAGCACGCCGGTGCCAGAACTGACCGGCGCGCGCGAGCCGATACCGACCGCCCTCGCGGCGCTCGTCCAGCGGCTGTTGCGCAAGGATCCGAACGAGCGCTACCAGTCCGCGGCCGCGGTCGCCACCGACCTTGCGCAGATCCAGGCCGCAATGCGCGCCGGCGATTGCGATCCGGCCGTTGTCATCGGCCGGCACGACCACCGCATCACGCTGACCGATCCGGAGTTCGTCGGCCGCGAGGCCGAGCTTGCATCGCTCACGTCCACTGCGGCCGGCCTGCAGGCCGGCCACGGCGGCATCGTCCTGGTGGAGTCCGAGTCGGGCGGCGGCAAGACCCGGCTGCTGGCCGAGGTAGCCGTACGCGCAGGCGAGGCCGGCGTTGCGGTGCTCTGCGGGCAAGGCGTCGCACTCGGCGGGCAGCGTCCGTTCGCGCTGCTGCACGGCGTGGTCGAGGACCTGCTCGCCGAACTCAAGGCCGATCACCCTTGGCGCGAAGCGCTCGCCGGCGAGCTCACGGATGTGGCGCCGTCCATCGTCCTCGCGTTTCCCGCGCTCGCGCCGTTGCTCGGCTGTCCGCCTGACCCGGATGCCGGGTCCCAGCAGTTCGGCGAGTTGCGCAGCCTGGCCGGGATCCGTCGTCTGTTCGATGCGCTTGCCGACCCCGTCCGGCCGACGCTGATCATCTTGGACGACTGCCAGTGGGCCGACGCGTTGACCGTACGGCTGCTCACCGAGCTCTACGCCGACCCGGTGCACGCGCCGCGGAACCTTGGCGTGATCGCGGCCTTCCGACCCGAGGAAGTCCCGGCCGACCACCCGCTGCGACGCGTCCGCGCGATGCAGCGGATGCACCTCGGCCCGCTGACGCCTCGCGCGATCGCGTTGCTCGCGGAGTCGATGGCCGGGCAGTTACCCCCGGACGCGATCGCCACCGTTGCCCGGCTGGCTGATGGGAACCCGTTCATGGCCGCGGCGGTGCTGCGCGGACTCGCGGAGGCGCAGGCCATC
>DATFTS010000599.1:0-1549 GCA_035261645.1 Jatrophihabitans sp.
GTCGTCGAGATCATCGTGAAGAAGGGCGGCCGCTGCCGCTACACGACCATCCAGAACTGGTCGAACAACGTCTACAACCTCGTCACCAAGCGGGCCACCTGCGAGGCCGGCGCCACCATGGAGTGGGTCGACGGCAACATCGGCTCCAAGGTCACGATGAAGTACCCGGCCGTGTGGCTGACCGGTGAGCACGCCAAGGGAGAGGTGCTCTCGATCGCGTTCGCCGGCGAGGGCCAGCACCAGGACGCGGGCGCGAAGATGCTGCACCTGGCGCCGCACACCTCGTCCACCATCATCTCGAAGTCGGTTGCGCGTGGCGGTGGACGCACGTCATACCGCGGCCTCGTCCAGGTGAACAAGGGCGCGCACCACAGCGCTTCGACGGTCAAGTGCGACGCGCTGCTCGTCGACGACATCAGCCGCTCGGACACCTACCCGTACGTCGATGTTCGCGAGGACGACGTCGCGATGGGCCACGAAGCCACGGTGTCCAAGGTCAGCGAGGACCAGCTGTTCTACCTGATGAGTCGGGGGCTGACCGAGGACGAGGCGATGGCGATGGTCGTGCGCGGATTCGTCGAGCCGATCGCCCGCGAGCTGCCGATGGAGTATGCGCTCGAGCTGAACCGGCTGATCGAACTGCAGATGGAAGGCGCGGTCGGCTAAGAGATGACTGCACTGCTCAAGGCGACCGGTTCGCCGGCCGAACGCTTCACCTCGCGCAACCCGGACGACTTTCCCGAGCCGAACACCTCGCACGAGGATTGGCGGTTCTCGCCGCTGCCCCGGCTGCGCGAGTTCTTCCGGCCGTTCGAGCCGGACGGCGTCATCGAGGGCGACCAGAGCGTGCCCGAGGGCGCGCAGGTCGACGTCGTCGAGCCGTCGACGCTGCCGGCGTTCGGCGCCGCGCTCACGCCGGCCGACCGGGTCAGCGCGCTCGCGATGGCGCACGCGACCCGGGGCCTGCACGTCCGCGTCGACGCCGGTGCCGAGCTGGCCGAGCCGATCGTGCTGCACCGCAAGGGCGTCGGTGGGCGGTCATATACCCACCACGTCGTCGAGGTGGGCGCACATGCAAAGGCGACGCTGGTCATCGACCACGGCGGCCTGATCGAGGTGGCGGCCAACATCGAGTTCATCGTCGGTGACGGCGCGTCGCTGTCAGTCGTCGCGCTGAACTCGGCCGACGAAGGTTCGGTGCAACTCTCGTCCTACGCCGCGCTGGTCGGCCGCGACGCCACGTACCGGCACGTGAACGTCATGCTCGGCGGCTCCGTCGTGCGCATCGTCCCGACCGTCCGCTTCGCCGGTCCGGGTGGCCGCGCCGAGATGCTCGGCGTCGGCTTCGCAGGCGAGAACCAGCACTTCGAGAGCCGCTTGTTCATCGACCACAGCCAGCCGCACTGCTCGTCCAACGTGCTCTACAAGAACGCGCTGCTGGGTAAGTCGGCGCGCACGGTGTGGATCGGCGACGTCCGCATCCGGCCGAGCGCCATCGGCACCGACACCTACGAGATGAACCGCAACCTGCTGCTCTCCGACGGTGCCC
>DATFTS010000600.1:0-3076 GCA_035261645.1 Jatrophihabitans sp.
CGCACGACGCCGACGCCCTCGTTGCGCAGCCTCGTCTCGATGTCATCGGACTGCTGCTGAGCGAGCGTCTTGATGCGCTCGTTGACGGCGGCAAGGTCGATCGCCGCGTCGGCCGCGGTGCCGACGCCGACCCGCCAGGCGTCCCGAAACGCGCTGACCCGCTCACTGGTGGCGATCAGTGTCTTGCTCGGCACACAATCGGTGAGCACGCACGCACCGCCGATGCCGTCCCGGTCGATGACGGTCACCTCGGCCCCAAGCTGCGCTGCGACGAGCGCCGACTCATAGCCCCCCGGCCCACCACCGATGATTGCGATGCGCGTCGTCACCGCATCATTGTCCCGCGAGGCGGCGGCGCTCGGTACGCTGCCCCAGACGAATCGGGAGGTTTCGTGGGCCTGGCGAGTGGGCTTTACGCCGCGTACGGCTCGAACATGGACCCGGAGCAGATGCTCGAGCGGTGCCCGCACTCCCCTGCCGCCGGCACCGGCTGGCTGCATGGCTGGCGGCTCACCTTCGGCGGCGAGGATCTGGGCTGGGACGGCGCGCTGCCGATGATCGTCCCGGAGAAGGACGACCAGGTGTTCATGGCGCTCTATGACGTGTCGCCGCACGACATGCGCACCCTGGACTACTGGGAAGGCGCCGACACCGGGCTGTACAACAAGATCCGGCTGCGCATCCTGACCCTCGACGGCGAGATGCTCGCCTGGGTTTACCTGCTCGACGGATTCGAGGGCGGCCTGCCCTCAGCGCGAACCCTGGGCCTCATCGCCGATGCGGCGCAGGCCGCCGGCGCGCCTGACGACTACGTCGCCGAACTGCGCAACCGCCCCTGCCGCTCCCTCGGGGAGTAACTAGCGCGGGTCGGTGAGGAGGTTCGAGGCGGCGGAGGTGACCAATGCCTCGCGCGCCAACGCGACCGTGTAACGCACGCCGATGTCGAGCGCTCGCTCGTCGATGTCGAACGTGCCCTGATGCAGGTCGTACAGCGGCGCGCCCGGCGTACGCACGCCGAGCCGGGCGAGCGCTCCGGGCACCTTCTGCAGGTACCACGCGAAGTCCTCGCCGCCCATACTCTGCTCGGTGTCGACCAGGGCGTCCTGACCGAGTGCGGCCCGCACTGCGGCACGTTGCACCGCTACCGCAGCGGCGGCGTTCACGACCGGCGGGACGCCCCTGATGTAGCGCACCTCGACGCGCGCGCCGAGCGGGGCCACGATCTGCTCGGCGAGCGTGGTCACCAACGGCTCCGCCGCGTCCCACGCCTCGTTCGCGAACACCCGCAGCGTGCCGCGCAGCCGTCCGGACATCGGGATCGCGTTGGCGGCCCGACCGGCTTCCACCGAACCCCAGACGAGGGAGAGCGCCGCTCTCGGATCGACCCGACGGGACAGCACGCCCGGCAGATCGGTGATCAGCCGGCCCAGCGCATACACGACGTCCTGCGTGAGATGCGGGCGCGCAGTGTGCCCGCCCGCCCCACGCAACTGGACGTCGATGTGGTCGCAGGCGGCGGTGATCGGGCCGACGCGCAGCCCGATCTTGCCGATCGTCAGCCGCGGGTCGCAGTGCACCGCGAAGATCTGCCGAACGTCGTCGACGGCACCCGCCGCCACTGCGGTCGTCGCGCCGCCCGGCAGCGACTCCTCGGCAGGTTGGAAGATCAGCCGGACGCGCCCCGGGAGCGGCTCGTTGGCGAGCACGGCGGCAGCCCCGAGCAGGATCGCGGTGTGCGCGTCGTGACCGCAGCCGTGGCACACGCCCTCGACCGTCGACCGGTATGGCACCGTCTTCTCGTCCACCACGGGCAGCGCGTCGATGTCGGCACGTAGCGCGATCAACGGCCCCTCGCTGCCGATGTCGCAGATCGCACCGGTGCCTTGTGGCAGCACCTGCGGTGCCAGCCCGAACGACGTCAGATGGTCGACGATCGTCGCGGTGGTCCGCTTCTCCTCGTACGCAAGTTCCGGGTGAGCGTGCAGGTCACGTCGCACCGCCACGACGTCAAAGCTCATGCCCTCACTCCGTTCGGGCATGCAGAGAACCGATGGCTCGCTCGCAAGCGTCGCTCGCTCATGCGGCCCCCAACAGTCCCAGCCCGTCGCGCATCTCAGCGAGCAGCGCGTCGACCACCGGTTCGAGAGCGCCGGCGTGCTCGGCGGCGACGGCCCGCTGACGCTGGTAGCTGGCGCCGCGTTGGATGAGTCGCGGAATCGCCTCGAGTTCGGCCGCGCAGTCGAGCCGGCGCGCGACCGGCAGCAGGTCCTCGACCAAGTCGGTGATCGCGTCGGTGACCGGCTGCAGCCGGCCGGTGTTGTCGACCACGATCTCGGCGTCCAACCCGTACCGGGCGGCACGCCATTTGTTTTCGCGCACGAGCCACGGCCGCGGCTCGGGCAAGGTGTAGCCGTCGTCGAGCTGACGGTCGAAGCGTTCGACGAGGCACTGCGCAAGCGCAGCCACGCACGCGATCTCGTCCACCGTCGGCAGCCCGTCGCAGATGCGCAGCTCCACCGTGCCGAAGTTCGGATGCGGCCGGATGTCCCACCACACCTCGCGGATCGATTCGATCGCCTTCGACGAGATCAGCAGCTCCATGTACTTCTCGAACGCGTCCCACCCCGAGAGCTGGTACGGCAGGCCCGCGGTGGGCAGCGCCTCGAACACCTTGGAGCGGTACGAGGCAAGCCCGGTGTCGGCACCCATCCAGTACGGCGAGGAGGCCGACAGGGCGAGGAAGTGCGGCAGGTAACCGAGCAACGCGTTGACGATCGGGATCGCCTTCTCCGGCGCCCGGACGCCGCAATGCACGTGCACGCCGAAGATCTGCAGCTGACGCGCCAGCCACTGGTTGCGCTCGACGAGCTGGATGTAGCGCGGGTCGTCCGTGATGCGCTGCGTGGACCAGTCGGTGATGGGGTGCGTGCCGCTGCACAGCACGCCGGCGTTCCGCGCGGCGGCCGCCCGCTGCACCTCGCCGACCGTCTTGGTGAGGTCGTCACACGCCTCCGCGACGGTCTGGCAGACACCCGTGATCACCTCGACGCACGACTGCAGCAGCTCGTGCTTGGCC
>DATFTS010000601.1:0-3599 GCA_035261645.1 Jatrophihabitans sp.
TCCAGATCCCCCGCGGCGTCGAGATATCCGACCGCCCCGCCATATACGTTGCGACGGACCGGCTCCAGCTCGTCGATCAGCTCCATCGCGCGAACCTTCGGTGCACCGGTCAGCGTGCCGGCCGGGAAGGTCGCGGTGAGCACGTCGAACGCGTCCATCCCTTCGGCCACCTGCGACTCCACCGTCGAGACGATGTGCCAGACGTGGCTGTACCGCTCGACTGCGCCGAACTCCACGACCTGCACCGACCCGGGCGCAGACACCCGGCCGAGATCATTGCGGGCCAGGTCGACGAGCATCACGTGCTCGGCCTGCTCCTTCGGGTCGCTGACCAGCTCCGCGGCCATCGCCGCGTCCTGCTCGGCGGACTCACCGCGGCGGCGTGTGCCGGCGATGGGGTGCAGCACCGCGCGTGCGTCCTTCACTGTCACCAGCGCTTCCGGGCTGCAGCCGACGATGTCGACGTCCTCGGTGCGAAGGAAGTACATGTATGGCGACGGGTTCAGCGTGCGCAGCACTCGATAGACGTCGAGCGGCTGCGCGTCGGTGTGCGCGACGAAGCGCTGCCCGACCTGGATCTGGAACACCTCGCCGGCGCGGACTGCCTCCAACGCCTGCTCCACCGCCGGTTGGTACTCGCCGGCCGGCGTGCGGGAGACCGCCTCCTTCGGGGCAGCCGCACCGATCGTGGCCACCGTCGGCTCGGCCGGCGTCGCCAACGCCGACTGCATCGAGTCCAGCCGGCGCAGCGCATCGGCATAAGCGTCGTCCAGCTCGACGCCGGACATGTCCGGACGCAGCAGCGCGTTCGCAACGAGCACAACGGTGCATTCGTGGTGATCAACCGCGGCGAGATCGGTGACCAACAGCATCGTCAACTCAGGCAGACCGAGCTCGTCGACCGCCTTGTCCGGCAGCCGTTCGATGCGACGCACCACGTCGTAGCCGAGATAGCCGACGAAGCCGCCGGTCAGCGGCGGTAGCGCCGGCAACCGCGGCCCCTTCATCGCCCGCCACGCAGCACCGAGGGCAGCAAGAGGGTCGCCCGACGTCGGCAACCCGGCCGGCACGTCTCCGGTCCAGGACGCCTCCCCGTCCGCGACGGACAAGCACGCCGCGGCATGCACGCCGACGAACGACCAACGCGAGAACGACGCGCCCGGCTCCGCCGATTCGAGCAGGAAGGTGTTGGGTCGACCCGCCGCCAGTTTGCGATACACGCCCACCGGCGTCTCACCGTCCGCGAACAGGGTGCGCGTGATCGGCACGAGCCGGTGCGTTGCCGCGAGCCGGTCCAGATCGGCTCGGCCGATGCTCGAGGTCACGGCCGGCTCACCGTCAGCTCACCCTCGTCGAAGCAGCTGTGCGCGCCGGTGTGGCAGGCCGGGCCGACCTGATCGACTTTCACCAGAAGCGCGTCGCCGTCGCAGTCCAGGGCCACCGACTTCACATACTGGATGTGGCCCGACGTCTCACCCTTGACCCAGTACTCCTGCCGCGACCGCGACCAGTAGGTCGCCCGTCCGCTGGTCAAGGTGCGGTGCAGCGCTTCGTCGTCCATCCAGCCGACCATCAGCACCTCGCCGGTGTCGTACTGCTGGACGACCGCAGCCACGAGGCCCGCGGCGTCGCGCTTCAGGCGGGCGGCGACGGCGGGAGCCAGATCGGAGGGATCGGACGGCGGCATGCCGTCGATTGTGCCGAACGCTGTCTACTCGACCATCGCAGGAAGCCAGATCGTGACGGTGCTCCCCGTCTCGACCGCGCTGTCGAAGCGCACCGTCCCGCCGTGGGCGCGCACGATGGCCGCGACGATCGACAGGCCGAGGCCGCTGCCGCCGCGCGCCCGGGTGCGGGCCTTGTCGGCCCGCCAGAAGCGCTCGAAGACGTGGGCCGCCTGCTCGGCGGGCAGCCCGGGGCCGCCGTCTGCGACTTGGATGACCGCGCCTTCGGCGTCACTGAAGCCGCGGACGAGGATCGGCCGCCCGGCCTCGGTGTGGACGGCGGCGTTCGTCACCAGGTTGCGGACCACGCGCAGCAGCTGGTCGCGGTTGCCGAACACCGCGGGCAGCGCATCGACGTCGAGGTCGATGCGCCGGTCCGGATACGCGGCCCGGCTGCCGCTGACCGCGTCGTCCAACACGTCGGCCAGATCGATAGGTTCGCGCTCGCCGGCGTGCGCGGCGCCGTCTGCGTCTCCGCGCGCCAGCAGCAACAGGTCGTCGACGAGGCGCGACATGCGGGTGCCCTCTGACTCGATCCGGTCGAGGTTCTCGCCACCTGCCGTGTGCGTGTCAGCGCCCGCCGCACGCTGCATGCGAGCGAGCTCGGCGTAGCCGCGGATGGACGTCAGCGGGGTGCGCAGCTCGTGCGAGGCGTCGGCGAGGAACTGGCGCATGCGCTCCTCGCTCTCGACCCTTGCCCGGAACTGGGTCTCGACGGCTGCCAGCAATGTGTTCATCGACTCGGCGAGCTGGCCAACCTCGGTGCCCTCCTCGACGAGGGGCACCCGCCGATCGAGACCCGCTCCCTCTGGCGACAGCTCGGCAGCAACCTCCTGCGCAGTGCGAGTGACCCGGTAGAGGTTGCGCAGGCTGCGCTGCACACCCAACCAGGTGGCGGCGAAGGATATGAGCACGGCTGCGGCGCCGATCAGCAGCTCCAGCCGAATCAGCCGGTGCATCGTCTTGCCCACCTCGTAGGTGGACAGCCCGGTGACGATGACGAGGTCACGCGACTGCTGGGAGATCGCGCGCAGCTCCGTCGAGCCCTGGTGAACGGTCTGGATGTGCAGCGGGTTGTCGATGAACGAGCGCGACTGAGCCGGCGTGAGGTCGAGAGTCTTCACGTTGTAGCCGTTGAGCCTCGCCTCGACCTGCCCGTTGGGGTCGAGTATCGCGACCCACTCAGGCACCGCCTGCGGCGCGGCGCACGTCGTCTGGCCGCCCGGATTGAGCGCACTCGCGCGGACGCACGACACGATGAACGGGCTGTACGCGGACGCCGTCGTCGCCACCTGCTGGTCGAGGCGGCTGAGCAGGTAGTTGTTGAGGAAGTAGTACGTCCCGGAGCCAATGGCCAGCACGAGCACGACGACCAGCGCTACCACGCCGACGACCAAGCGCGACGTGAGGCTGCGCAGCCACAGCCGAGGCCTCCTCGGCGGCGTTGCCAGAAACTCGACGCCCGTCACGGAACCGAATTCACGCGCGCGGCGCCTTGATCACGTAGCCGGCGCCGCGGATGGTGTGGATCAACTTCGGGTCGACGTTGTCGATCTTCTTGCGCAGGTATCCGATGTAAAGCTCGACGATGTTGGACTGCCCCTGGAAGTCGTACTTCCACACACGGTCGAGGATCTGCGTCTTGGACAGCACCACGCGCTCGTTGCGCATCAGGTAGCGCAGCAGCTCGAATTCGGTCGCGGTCAGGTGCACCTCGCGGCCGGCCCGCGTTACCTCGTGGCTGTTCTCGTCCAACTCCAGGTCGGCGACCTTCAGCACGCCCTCGCGCCCGGATTCGGGCACCGAGCGGCGCAGGACGGCGTGCACCCGCGCAAGCAGTTCCTCGATGCTGAACGGCTTCACAACGTAGTCGTC
>DATFTS010000602.1:0-17210 GCA_035261645.1 Jatrophihabitans sp.
GCCCGAGCCGAGTACATAACCCTCGCCGGCGAGGATGTCCGCGACGAGCGCCGACTCAGCGGCCTTCCACGGGGCGCCGATCAAGATCGTCGCAAACACGATCACCATGACCGCCGCCAACGGCAGACCGGGCAACGCGAGTAGCGCAAGCAGCCCCGCGCGCAGTAGATCGCCAATGATGAGAAGAGTGCGGCGCGGCAGCCGGTCGGCGAGCGCACCGAGCGGCGTACCGAACAAGGCGGGCAGGAAGGTCAGCGAATAGACCGCGGCCGTCTCCAGGCCGGATCCCGTCTCGGCGAACGTCAGGACGGAGAGCGCGACCCGGGCCAGCTGATCGCCCAGCAGCGACTGTAGGCCCGCGAGCCACAGTGCGCGGAACTCCCGGACTGCCAACACGGTTCGGAAGGAAATCGGCGGCGGTTGCCGATGCGTCATCGACGCGTCCGGGCCGACATTGCCGCTACCTTATAGCGGTGCCTAGCGAGGACGAGGACGACGAAGGCCGCGCCGTCAGGGATTGGGAGCTGATTCGGCGGGTGATCGCCGATGCCAACCAGCGCATCCTCGACCGGGTCACCGATGGCAGCTTCCACGAACCGTCGTTCAGCGTGCTCAGCGCGCTGTTGCACGCGCCCAATCGCCGGCTGCCGATGTCCCGACTCGCGCGCGAGGCGGCGATGACGTCGGGCGGGTTCACTCGACTGGCCGACCGCCTCGGCAGCGCGGGCCTCATCGATCGACGCGGCTCCGATAGCGACCGCCGGGTGGTCTACGCATCGCTCACGCCGGCCGGGCTGCGCGAGGCGCGACGGCTGGAGCGGCGCTATCTCGTGGCGTTGCGCGATGAGGTGCTCGGCGTTCTCGACCAGAATGCGTTGCGGCTCGTCGCCGACGCCTTGCGCACGTTGGACACCGACGCGGTCGAGCCGGAACTGCGGCCGGCCACGGAGGTGCCACTGACCGACCGGCGGCGCCGCGGCGCCGACACCAAGCAACCCGACAGCAAGCAACTCTGACGGGACGCGTGCGCCTGATCGAGCACGTGGACCCGACGGCAAGGACAGGTCCGATCGTGAGAAAGGGCCTGACGGGGAAGACAGACCTGATCGCAAGAGCGGGTCTGACGGGGAAGACAGGCCTCGCGTACAGCGCGGGCCTGACGGGGAGGACACGCGTAACCATGGATCTATGCCCAAACGGCGGCGACGGGCTGACGGTAGTGGCCATGCCGTCAGTCCACGAAGAGCAGCCACTGAACCGGCCGCCACGATCAGCCGGCGGTCACTGCTTCGCCAGGCCCGGGCACGCACGGTAACCACGCACCTTTCCAGGTCGCTCGAGGGCCCACCGGCTGTGGTGTTGCCGTAAAGTTACGCGGACAGTATCTTCTTCGGCAACAATTCCCTCGAAACGCCTAATACCGACAAGTGTGCGCCTAATGATCGCTATCAGGCGAACGGAGACCGAACATGGACGAGCCGGAGCCGCTGGACGAGCGGTGGGGTGGTGCCGGCGGGGCGGGCGAGCCGAGCGCGGATCTGCTCCGCGGCGCGATCGCGCACGTTGAGCAGTTGATCCGGCGTCTCGACTATGCGCCGGACACGCTGACGGTCGGCGATCCGCCCGCCGAGGAACCGCCACGCGGGGCGGCCAAGAAGGCTGCGAAGGCGCCGGAATCCGTGGCAGCCGAGGTGCCCGTCACCGCTTCGGCCAGCGCGCAGGCCGAAGCGCTGCGGATCACGCTGCACGCGTACGACGAGGCGAACCGACTACTCGGTGAGGCGGCCGAGTTGCGCGCCCACGCCGCTACCGAAGGCCAGCGCATCCTCACCGACGCCCAGCGGCTGGCCGCTCGACTACAGGCAGAAGCCGAGGCCCACGCCGAGCAGACGCGTGCCGCGGCTGACGAAGCTGCTTCGCAGATGCGCGCCGAGGCCCAGCAGGCGATGCGCGCCGCGATCTCGGACGCGACCTTGGCGGCCAATGAGGTGCATAGCGCCGCGCAGGCGGCGGCCACGCAGATCAAGTCCGAAGCCGAGCAATGGGCGAACGAGCAGCGCGCGACCGCCGAGACAGCCGCAGCACAGGCGCTCGAGCAAGCCGAGCGCGAGGCCGCGGAGATCCGGACGCGGGCGGCCGAACAAGGTCGCCGGGACGCCGAGCGCCGGGTTGCGGAAGAGGTCGAGTCCGCAGTCGCCGAGGCTCGCGCGCGCGTCGAAGCCGCAGAGTCGCGGGTGCAGGACGTCCTTGCCGGCGCCTTTGCGCAGCTGGCCACGGCCAGGGAGCAGCTGCGCGCGATGACGGGTACGGCGTCCAGTGCTGCCGCGTCGTTGGAGATGGTCACGCTCGAGCTCGAGACGCTCGCGCCGGAGATCACCGAACCGTCACGACGCGACGCGACGCAATCGAGGGAAAGCACTGCCGGCGGGCAGAACGAATCGGCCGACGCCGACGCCACAGAGGGGGACGCGGCGCGTCCAGACATGGACGTCACCGCCGCGCAGCGCGAGGGAGCAGGCGCGGCGGACCAAGCGGCCGAGGCCGGGGCGTCGGACACCAAAGACACGGCCGCCGACGCGCCGGCCGAACCAGCGCCGCCGCAGCCCGACGAGTCGGAGCAACCGCACCGGTCGCGCGCCGGCCGTCCGTTAGGAGCGCTGTTTCGCGGCGAGAAGCGGTGAGCTGGTAGGCGCTGCGCCGCCGGCGTCCCGGCGTGAACAAGCCTCAGTCGCGACCGGTTGGCAGCGTGCGGTGCGACCGGCGCATGCGGAAGCGACGTGCTTGGCTGGGTTGCGCCTCGCCTTCGATGCGGCTCACTGCGGCTTGGAGTGCCTGCAGCGCCGCCTGCAGCACTTCCCGTGCCGACGAGACCTGATCGGGCGCGAGCCCCTCGGCACCCGAGCCGCCGAGTTGCGCCTCGACCATCCGCACCGCGGTGGCGGCGAGCGTCATCGCCTCGCCCGGCGACTGCGCGTCGCGGTCGTCGGCGTCGCGGACGCGGTTCAGCTCGCTGAGCAGGACTGCAAGATCTCCGCTGCTCGGCACATACCCGTTTTTTGACGTGCCGCTGCGGCTACCGGTGCCTTCTTCGCCGCGCGGCTTTTGGCCGTCCCGGGAAGAACTGCTGGTCATCGTTTGCCCTGTCCATCACGCAAAGGTGGTTGGTCCTCATCATGTACTCGGATCACCGCGGGTGCACCTCAGCCGCGACGTGCAGCGGGCGCAGCGACAGTATGGCTAATCCCATCACGACGGTGCAAAGTACGTGATTAAGAAACTATTGCAGCGAAAGGTATCTAGGAATGCTTTCGCGCGCCGGCGACGCACGCTCTACCGGGTGCCGGCGGCCCACAGCCGGCGGGCACATATGCTGCTGGGTATGCAGCAGGCGGTGAGCCGACTGCGCGCCGCGACCGGCGCGCGCCGGAGAAAGTTTCGCTCGTGAAGATCCTGATCGCGGGCGGTGCGGGCTACATCGGGGCCACCGTTGCGTCCGCTTGCATCGACGCCGGGCACGAGCCCGTCATCATCGACGATCTCTCCACGGGTGTAGAGGCGTTCACGACTGGGCGGGCGTTCGTTCGTGGCGATATCGCGGACGCGGCCGTCGTGGACAAGGTGTTCGCCGACCATCCGGACATCGCCGCCACCGTGCACTGCGCGGCGTACATCGTCGTTCCGGAGTCGGTGGCCGAGCCGCTGCGCTACTACGACAACAATGTGGCGAAGACGGTCGCGTTCATGGAGCACTTGCGGCGCAACGGCTGCCGACGCGTCCTGTTCAGCTCGTCGGCGTCGGTGTACGCGCCGGCCGAAGATCTGAGCGTCACTGAGCAGTCGCCACTCGCGCCGGGCAGCCCGTACGCGCGGACGAAGGCGATGGTCGAGCAGATCCTCGCCGACGCCGCGGCGGCGGGCGAGATCGATGCGGTGTCACTGCGCTACTTCAACCCGATCGGTGCCGACCCGCAGTTGCGCACCGGACAGCAGCTCGCCGAGCCGTCGCACGCGCTGGGTCGGTTGCTCTCCTCGCAGCGCAGCGGAGGCACGTTCACCATCACCGGCACCGACTGGCCGACACGCGACGGCACCGGCCTGCGCGACTACATCCACGTGTGGGATCTCGCGCGTGCGCACGCGCACGCCGTCGAGCGCTTCGACTCGCTCGTCGACAACCCCGGGCACTATGCGGTGCTCAACGTCGGGACCGGCCGGGGCACGACGGTTCGCGAGCTCGTCGCGGCGTTCACCGAGACGGCTGGCGCGGTGGACGTCACCGAGGGACCGCCGCGTCCGGGTGACGTCGCGGGTGCGTATGCCCGCGTCGAGCGCGCACAGGCCGCGCTCGGATGGGCGGCCGAGTTGACCGTGGCGGACGGGATCCGTGACGCGCTCGCGTGGCTCGCCGTCCGCGACGGCCGCGTGAGCTGACTCGTCCTTACCCCGCTAGGAAACTCCTCACCGAACTCCTCACCGAAAGTTGTCCGCGCCTCCGGCCGCTATAGCGGCTTGAGGCGCGGACAACTCGCGAAGGGTTGCGATCGCGCCGGCGCCTCACCGAAAGTTGTCCGCGCTTGCGGCCGCTATAGCGGCTTGACGCGCGGACAACTCGCGACGGGTGAGGCCGCGACACAACTCGCGACGGGTGAGGGCCGCGGACAACTCGCGACACTAGGCGCGAGGCGACTCGCGGGGGTCAGGTCAGGCCGCGCCGGCCTTGGGACGGGTGTTGTCGGTACCGCCCATCTCGGACAGGAACTTGTGGCACTGGTGTGCCCGCTCGGAGTCCTCGGACATGACGCGCTCGAAGAACTGCGCGATGTCGTCGCGGCCTGCGTTGCGCGCGTCGCGGACGTACTGCCCGTAGTCGTGCCCGGCCTTCAGTGAGTGGTACTGCACGGAAATCAGGTCGTAGGTGACATCGTCGAAGCCGGTCTCGCCGGTAGCCATCGTGACCTCCTCGTCGGACGGAAGCGATCGATGGTTGCCTACCGCGATCGGCGCGAAATGAAACAGATCACGCCGATCCGGGTCAGCGCAGCTCGGGCAAGCGCTGGTCCTGCTTCAACACGTCAGCGAACAGGTCGCCACGCTCGCGAATTCGGTCGAGGATGTTGCGAATGGTGAAGCCGTCGGGACGCAGCTTCGGATCGTCGAGCTCGTCCCACTCGATCGGTGCAGACACCGGCGCGCCTGGCGCGGGACGTGGGCTGTACGGCGCCACCAATGTCTTGTTGATCGCATTCTGCGTGTAGTCGAGGCGCGCGAGGCCGGAGCGGTCACGCAGCTGCCACTTCCAGCTCACCAGTTCCGGCACTACCGCGCCGACCGTCTTCGACAACTGCTCGACCCAGGCGCGCGTCTCGTCGAAGCTCGGCCCGCGGGCGATGGGGATCCAGATCTGGATCCCGCGTCGGCCGGTGACCTTGGCGCGCGCTCGGACGTTGATGTGCTCGAGCGCCGTCCGGTGCAACCGGGCCAGGACGAGCACGTCCTCCCAACGCGTCTCCTCGCCGGGATCCAGATCGATCAGCGCGTAGGTGGGCTGGTGGGGATGGTCGATGCACGAGGTCCAGGCGTGCCACTCGAGCGCCCCGAAGTTGGCCGCCCACACGAGAGCAGCGGGTTCGTCCACGACGAGGTAGGTGCGCGTCTCGCCAGGCTCCGCCTCGGGGTTCTCCCACCGCGGCAGCCACTCAGGGGCGTGGCTGGGTAGCTCCTTGTGCCAGAAGCCCTTCGCCTCGGCACCGTTGGGGTAGCGGTGCATGTTCAACGCGCGGCCGCGCAGGTAGGGCAGCAGCGTGGGGGCGATCTGCGCCGAATAGCGCAGGAACTCGCGTTTGGTCACCGGCTTCTCACGGTTCCGGCCGGGAAACATCACCTTGTCGAGGTTCGTGACGCGTAGTTGCCGGCCGAAGATCGACCAGGTGCCAGATGCGCCGAGCGCGTCCAGTTCGGCAAGCGACTCCTCGCTCGGCCCCGCGACGCTTTCCGGCTTCAGCAGGACGGATGCGCGCGCGGCCGGTAGATCCGAACGCCACATCCGGTCGGGATCCGCCTTCACCTCGTCGTTCGTCCGGCCGCTGAGTACCGACTGCGGATGATCTTCGGCGTCCCAACCCTCGACGGCGTCGTCATCGTGCTTGTGCAGCAACAACCACTCGTCCTTCTCATCATTGGTCCGGACGAGGACGAACTTCCCGCGCAGCTTCTTGCCGTAGAGCTGAACGTGCAGTTCACCGCGCTGCACGTCGCGCATCGGGTCGTCGGACTTGTACGGCTCCCACGTGCCCGCGTCCCACACGATCACATCACCGCCGCCGTATTCGCCGGCCGGGATGACGCCTTCGAAGTCGAAGTACTCGAGCGGATGGTCCTCGACGTGAAAAGCGGCGCGGCGCACGCCGGCGTCCAGTGTCGGCCCCTTCGGCACCGCCCAGCTCACCAGCACGCCGTCCATCTCCAAGCGCAGGTCGTAATGCAGGCGGCGGGCTCGGTGCCGCTGCACCACGAACCGGCGGCGACCGTCCGAATCTGCACCACTGCGTCCGCCCGCGGGTTCGGGCGTACGGGCGAAGTCGCGTTTGGCGCGGTAGTTCGCCAACTGCTCGCGGGTGGATCTGCGGGTTCGGGCAGGCACTCTTCGAGTGAACGCGGTGGGCCGCCCGCGTGGCAACGTTGCCGGTTTGGCCTTGGGCAAAGCCTGGCCGCGAACGTTCGGAGCTAGATCGGCTGGACGGAGGTGGCCTGCGGGCCCCTCTGACCCTGGCCGATCTCGAACTCGACCTTCTGACCCTCGTCGAGGGTGCGGAAGCCCTGGGTCTGGATCTCCGAGTAGTGGACGAAAACGTCCTGTCCGCCCCCGTCGGGGGCGATGAAGCCATACCCCTTCTCGGCGTTGAACCACTTGACCGTTCCTTGCATCTCGCTCCCGCCATCTTCGGGCCAAAGGTCCCCCATCGCCGCCGTTCCTAGTGCGGGCGGGCGCAAGCGTCAAGTCGGCGTTTCCTGCCATAACCGCTTCGTGTCGAATAAGGAAACAGCAGTTGCCCTGTGGTGCAACCTTGTGGATCAGCGTGGACGTTTGCCCACGCAGCGTTCTACTGTGAAGCGGCCGGCTCCTCGGGAGGGAAACCTGCCGGCGCGCCGGCGCCACGCGTAAGAACGACTGGGATTTCTTATGAGCAGTAGGCGCTGCAGGCCTCGACGTCGGCCCACACATGCGCGGCCTTCCTACCTTGCACCGAGCCGCGGTCTGGTCGCATTGACCGTGCTCGCGGCCCTTGGTGTTGCTGCGACCGTGGCAGCAGCGAGCGGCCAGGCGGGCGCGGCGCCGAGTGCGGCCGGGCACAGGGTGTCCGCGCCGGCGAAGCACGCCGCCGTAGTGCCGCCAGGCGGCGCGCAGTTCGCGATGTGGCTACCGCTGAGCCCCGCCGACCTGGCGGCGCTGGAGGCGGACGGGGCCGCGACGCCGTCGCTGCCGACCGTGGTCGCGAGCAACCTCCCGCAGTTGGGCGCTGATTACGCGCCCGCTTCGTCGTTGGCGGCGAGCGGGATCCCGGTCACTGCGCTGGCCGCGTACGAACAGGCAGCGGCGCGCGAAGGCATCCTGAACCCGGCGTGCGGACTCACCTGGCCGCTGCTCGCCGGCATCGGCCGCGTCGAATCCGACCACGGTCGCTTCGCCGGCGCTGTACTGCACTCGGACGGAGTCTCGACTCCGCGGATCATCGGCATTCCGCTCAACGGGCGAGGCACCGCCCTCATCCGCGACACCGATCACGGCCGCCTCGACGGAGACACCGTCTACGACCACGCGGTCGGACCCATGCAGTTCATCCCGTCCACCTGGACCGGCTGGGGCGTCGATGCGAACCACGACGGCGTCAAGGATCCGTACAACGTCTTCGACGCCGCAGCAGCAGCCGCTGACTACCTGTGCGCCGCGGGCCGGGACCTCAGCACCACGCACGGCCAGGTGCAGGCGATCCTCAGCTACAACTACTCATACGACTATGTGTCGCTGGTCATGGGTGTTGAACGGGCCTATGCAAGTGGTGTCGGCATCACGGTGCCGGTGCTGCCGACTTCGCCGGAGCCGCTGAGCGGACCGCCCAAGTCGAAGCCGCCGCTACCGCCGGTCGACCCCGGCAAACCGGGTGGCGCGCCGTCGCCCGGTCCGGGTGGTGGCAGTGGTGCGAGCAGCGGGTCGAGCGGGCACCCGAGCGGATCGCCGTCGTCGAGCGGGTCGTCCTCGAGTGGGTCGTCGTCGAGTGGGTCGTCGTCGAGCGGGTCGTCCTCGAGTGGCTCGTCATCGAGCGGGTCACCGACGCCGCCGCCCAGCTCGACAAGTGGATCGACCACATCCGACCCGCCGCCCTCGTCACCGACGCCGTCGGCGTCCTGCCCCTCTTCGACTGGATCGTCGTCGAGTGGGTCGCCGTCGAGTGGATCGCCTTCGGGTACGGACTGCCCGAGCCCGGGCGACACCGCGGCGAGTTCAGGAGCCAGTGCAGCAACGAACAATGATCTCTCGAGCAGCGGCGCGTCGTCGTCCAGCGGCCCGTAAGTAGGCGCTGACAGTCGCAGGGCGGTCAGCTCAGCAGATCGGCGATCGACGACACCATCTGCGGCGGCGCCTGGATGATCAAGCTGGTGATCACCGTCGACTCCCAGAGTTGCAGCTCGTCGCGGATCTTCGCTGGTGGCCCGATGAGGGCGATGTCCTCGACGAGCCGCGTCGGCACGGCGGCAACCGCCTCGGCCTTACGACCGCTCAGGAACAGCTCCTGAATCTTGGCGGCCTCAGCCTCGTAGCCGAGCCGGCGGAAGTGGTTGGCATGGAAGTTCATCGACGCTGCACCCATGCCACCGATGTAGAGCGCGATGGACGGGCGGACGAAGTTGGCCGCCTCCTCCACGTCGTCGTGCACGATGATCGGGATGAAAGCCGGTACCTCGAAGTCGGCGGCGCTTCGGCGCGCATTCGGTCGGGCGAACCCCTCCGCGAGCGCAGCGCGGTAGAAGTTGTCCATCTTCGGCGAGAAGAACATCGGCAGCCAGCCGTCGGCGATCTCGGCGGCGAGCGCAACGTTCTTCGGACCCTCTGCGCCGAGCATGATCGGGATGTCGGTGCGCAGCGGGTGCACCGTCGACTTGAGCGGCTTGCCGAGCCCGCTGCCGCCCGGGTGGGGCAATGGGTAGTACTCGCCTTCGAAAGTCACCGGCTGGTCGCGGGCGAGGATCTTGCGGATGATCGCGATGTACTCGCGGGTACGTGCGAGGGGTTTCGGGTAGGGCTGCCCGTACCAACCCTCGACGACCTGTGGGCCCGACGCGCCGAGGCCGAGGACGAACCGCCCACCGGACAGGTGGTCGAGCGTCATCGCGGCCATGGCCGCCGCGGCCGGCGTCCGCGCCGCCATTTGCATGAGGTTCGTGCCCAGCCGAACGCGCGACGTGGCAGCGCCCCACCAGGCGAGCGGGGTGAGGCAGTCGGACCCATACGCTTCAGCCGTCCAGATGGAGTCGAAGCCGAGTCGCTCACATGTTGCGATCGCTTCCGTGACACCTGGCGGTGGGCCGGCCGACCAGTAGCCGGTGTGGTAGCCGAGCCGCACGCTGCCTCCCGCACGAGTAGAACGAGTTTCAAATCCTATCGCCAGGCGGTGTGTGCGCCGACACGCCCAGGCGCTGAGGGTTGCGACATGCGCCAGTGATCCATACCGTCGTTGTCACGCCAAGCGCGGGTCAGCTGCGGAATCCGTCGTTGGAGCGACGGTGGCGGGGGGCCGGACGTGCTCGTGGAGGTGCGGCGCATGATCGAGGCATCGGGACGGTTCGAGGTTCCCCCTCCTGGCGCGGTCGCGTGGCTGGACGTGTCGGCCGACAACCCGGACACGTGGACGGGACGGTTGCGGACCGGCCCGCTCGGCATGCAGATCTCGCCGCTGCGCAGCGGGCGGGCTCCCTACTTTTTCAAGGGTGCGCGGCTGCGCGGCACCCGGTGCATCTGGTCGGCCTCCACGTTGAGCGGGACGGAGCTCTACCGGCCGGTCCGGGCGGGCAGCACGCTGGGCTCGTTCGACGGCGGCGTCCACCTGCTTGCCCGCGTGGAGGGCGGCGGGTCGGTGTTCGACCCCGTCGGGCTGTCAGCGGGCATCTTGCGCGTCTATGACCCTGCAGACGAAATCGCCGAGCAGTTCACAACGAACACCCACCTCTACACGCTCAACATTCCGCTCGCGGCCATCGGCATCGATGCTGCTGCGTTGCGCGAGATGCGCGACCGCGCCTATGACCTGACGCCGTTCCAATCGCAGCTGCTGCGTGCTGCCGTCGGCCTGCTGCTCGTCGGTGGCGAGGAGCTGAAGACCTCGTCGAGCTTGATCGGCGTCGACCGCTACCTCGCGGCGCTTGCCGCGCTGCTGCTGCGGACCGCCGTGCGGCGCAGCAGCCCGGAGCTGGCGCAGGCCGAGCACGTCCGCCAGCGCACCGACGCGATCATCTACGAGCAGGCGGCCGACCCGAACCTGACGCCCGCGACGATCGCCGCGCAACTCAACATCTCGCTGCGCCAGCTCTACCGCGCCTTCAACGGGACCGAGAGCCCGGCCGCCCGCATCCGGCGCCGGCGGTTGGAGCGCGCGGCCGAGATCCTTGCTGCGCGCAGCGGGCCGGGACACGTCGAACGCGTCGCCACGGAGTGCGGCTTCGCCTCGGCCGAGTACTTCTCGCGTGCCTTCCGGCGCGAGTTCGGGCTCAGCCCGCGTGCGTACCGGTCCGCTCACCGGGATGCCAACCGCTCCGTCTGACGCGGTCTGATTCGCTGGCGGCTCTTGTTGCGCCGGCTGGGTGCGTGGGCGGCCGGGTCGCTGGCGGATCTTGTTGCGCGAGGTGGGTCCGCGCGCGCGGGGCGCAACGACGTCGGTTGCCGGGCGGGCTGGCGGCCGCGGCGCTGGCGGATCTTGTTGCGCCAGGTGGGTCAGCGGGTGCGGGGCGCAACGAGGTCGGTTGCTGCGACGGGCTGGAGAGCTACGTCTCGGCTTCGCGCTCGGCGCGGTCGAGCGCTGAGCGCGCCTCGCGGCGGCCGGCACGCGCAGCGTTGACGTCCTTGCGGGTCTGCTCGAGTTCGGCCCGCGCGTCGTCGAGTTGGTCCTGCATCTTCGCGAGCTTCTTCGTCAACTGCCGCACCTGATCGGTGAGTGCACGCTCGCTGTGATTGGCGTCGTCGAATGTGGCCTGCGCCTTGTCGAATGCCTCGCGCGCTGCGGCGAGTGCGCGTTCCCGCTTCCGCTTCTCGGCGGCGGAAACCTTTGGCTTCTCGGCCGCCTTCTTGGCCGGCTTATCGTCGCGCCCGCCGCGGACGACCGTCAGCTGCGGCGTGCCGGTCGGCAGGAAACCGAAGCCCGACCACTGCTCGGGACGCTGCAGCCGACCGAGGCGGGACGCGACGTCCTCGTCGGCGATCGCGGCCTCGAACGTTCCGCCCACCTCGTCCCGCAGCGCGGGCGGTGGATCCTTACGTCCGGACAGCTTGAACGCGTCGGAGCTGAGCTTGTCGACGAGCTTGCGTCGTTCCGTCGAGAGCTCGCGCAGCTTTCCCGCGTCCAACGACTCCTGCGCAGCACGCATCCGTTCGCCGAGGTCGGTGAGCTTCTCGATGATCGACGGGTCGGCGTGGACGAGTGCATTGACCAGCCAGGCGCCGACGGTGGGCTTGCGCAGCTTGCTGATCGCCTGGGCGGCGGCTGGGTCGCCGTTCTTGCGGGCCTGGTCGGCAAGTTCGCCACGCCGCTGCATGAACTCGTCGGGCGGCGCGGAGTACAACTGCTGGACGGCGTCCTCGCTCAGATCGGCCACGCCCGCATTCTCTCGCTCCGGCCGAAGTTGTCCGCGCTAGCAGCCGTTATAGCGGCTGGAAGGGCGGACAACTTGCGTGGAGTCCAGGCTCCGGCGGCAGTTGTCCGCGCTAGCAGCCGTTATAGCGGCTGGAAGCGCGGACAACTTGCGTGGCCAAGCGGGCCTGCATCAGCGGGCGCCGGTGGCGGCGAGGTCGCGCTCCTGGGCGAGTTGCAGCGCGATGTCGATGAGCATGTCCTCTTGGCCGCCCACGTAGCCCTTCTCGCCGGCGCGCTGCAAGATCTCGTGTGCGGGCACGTCGTAGCGCTCCGCGGCGTGCTCGGCATGCAGGAGGAACGACGAGTAGACGCCCGCCCAGCCCTGCACGATCGCGGTCCGGTCGGCCTTGGGCCAGCGCGGCAGGTAGGGGCGCACGACCTCCTCAGCAGCGTCGAGCACACCCCCAACGTCGACGCCGGTCTCGACGCCGAGGTGGTCGAAGGTCGCCGCGAGCACCTCGGTGGGGGAGTTGCCGGCGCCAGCGCCCAGCGCGCACAGCGAGCCGTCGATCTGCCGGGCGCCCGTCTGGAACGCGAGCACCGAGTTGGCCACGCCGAGCGACAGGTTCTGGTGCCCGTGAAAGCCGATCTGCGCCTCGTCGCCGATCTCGGCGTGCAGCGCGGCGATGCGCTGCTTGGCCTCGTCCATGACGAGCGCGCCGGCGGAGTCGACCGCGTAGACGCACTCCGCGCCCGCGTCGACCATGAAGCGCGCCTGCCGGGCGAGCTCCTCCGGCGAGGTGCGGTGCGACATCATCAAGAAGCCGACCGTCTCCATGCCGAGCGAGCGCGCAAGGCCGAAGTGCTGCACCGACACGTCGGCTTCGGTGCAGTGCGTCGCGACCCGGGCGACGGACGCGCCGGCCTCGCGTGCGTTCCGCAAGTCGTCCATGGTGCCGATGCCGGGCACCAGCAGGATGGCGATCTTCGCCCGTTCGGCTTCTTCGCACGCGGCCCTGATGAGCGTCATCTCGTCGGTGCGCGAGAAGCCGTAGTTGAACGACGAGCCGCCGATGCCGTCGCCGTGACTGACTTCGATCACCTCGACGCCGGCCCCGTCGAGCGCCGCTGTCGTAGCGCGCACCTGCGCTTCGGTGAACTGATGCGACATCGCGTGGCTGCCGTCACGCAGCGTGGTGTCGGTGATGCGCACCGGGCGGGACGTACCAGGCATCAGATCGACGCTCCGATCCGTTGGGTTGCCATCAGCTCGCCGACCCGAGCGGCGGCCGCGGTCATGATGTCGAGGTTGCCCGCGTACTCGGGCAGATAGTCGCCTGCGCCGCGCACCTCGAGAAAGACCGCGACCCGTCCGTTGCCGTCCCACGCGTCGCGCGGCGGGTCGTACTGCGGCGCAGCTCGCAGTGTGTAGCCAGGCACGTACTGCTGCACTTCCTTGACTCGCTGCTCGATCGCGTCGGTGATCACGGCCTCGTCCGCATCGGGCGGGATGGCGCAGAAAACCGTGTCGCGCATCATCATCGGCGGCTCGACGGGGTTCAGGATGATGATCGCCTTGCCGCGCGTTGCACCGCCGAGTTCGCGCACAGCACGCGAAGTTGTGTGCGTGAACTCGTCGATGTTCGCGCGGGTGCCCGGCCCGGCCGACTTGGATGCGACCGAAGCGACGATCTCCGCGTAAGGCACGTCCACCACCGACGACACCGCGTGGACGATGGGCACCGTCGCCTGGGCGCCGCAGCTGATCATGTTCACGTTCTGGGCGGCGACATGTTCGGTGAAGTTGACCGGCGGGCAGACGAGCGGGCCGACGGCGGCTGGCGTCAGATCGACGGCGACGATGCCCGATTCGGCAAGCCGCGGCGCGGCAGCCCGATGCGCCTTCGCCGACGTCGCGTCGAAGACCAGGTCGGGGAGCGGGTCCTGTGCGAGCAGCCAGTCGAGTCCGTCGGCAGAGGCAGGGATGCCGAGCTCGCGAGCGCGCTTGATGCCGTCGGACTCGACGACGCCGACCATGTACCCGACTTCGATAACGTCACTGCGGCGCAACTTCGCGAGCAGGTCGGTGCCGATGTTGCCAGGTCCGATGATTGCGGCCAGCGCCTTGCCGTTGGACGAAGGCATGCAAGACCTCCTGGTGATGCGGATGGCCTGGTGATGCGGATGGCAAGAACTGTAACGTGTTCTAGTTGAGGAGGCCATCGTGGGCATAACCGACGTCGAGGGCAAAGCGCGGGCGTTGTACGACGCGCGGCGCAGTCGCGTCGCGATCGCGCCGTTCACCGACGCCGACCCCACGTTGGGTATGGCCGACGGGTATGCGGTGCAGTCCGAACTGGTGAAGCTGATCCTCTCTGATGGCGACCGAATCGTCGGATACAAGGCCGGCCTGACGTCGAAGCCGATGCAGAAGATGCTCGGCGTCGATCGGCCCGACTATGGACCCGTCCTCGCATCGACGGTCTATCGGGACGGCGACGAGGTGCCGCTGCAGCGGTTCATCCAGCCCAGGATCGAGGCGGAGATCGTGCTGGTGCTCGGCGCGGCGCTGCGCGGGCCGGGCGTCACCGTAGAGGATGCGCGACGCGCTGTGCAGGGAGCCGCCGCGGCGATGGAGATCGTCGATTCGCGTTTCGTCGACTGGCGAATCAATCTCGCCGACACGGTGGCCGACATGGCGAGCAACGGTGCGGTGGCGATCTCCGAGACAGTGGTCCCGCTGGAGGGTCTCGACGTGCGGCTGATCGGGATGGTGCTGACCCGCAACGGCGCCCTGGTCGACACCGGCGCAGGGGCTGCGGCGCTTGGCAACCCGCTGGAGGTTGTCGCCTGGCTGGCGAACACCCTGGCGACGGACGGCATCGCGCTGCAGCCCGGACACGTGATCATGACCGGTGCGTTGCACGCCGCGGTGCCGATGGCGCCGGGGGAGGAGTACCTCGCCGAGTTCGACCGGCTCGGTTCGGTGCGAGTGCGTGTTACCGATTAGGCGTCAGCAATCAGCCGTCGCCGGCATCAGACGTCGCCGGACTCCAGCAGTTCGGCGAGGCGGTCCATCGAGTCGTTGATGCCTTCGTTCATACCGACCTGGATCGCCATGTCGCGCGCCGCCACGGAGGGGAAGACGGATCGGGTGATCAGGCGCGTCCGGCCATCGCCGAGGTCTTCGTACGTCGCCGTCTCGAGCGCCACCTGGTTGGGCGCGCCGTCGAACTCGAAGGTCTGGATGACGATGTGGTCCGGCTCGACGGTGTGGAAGACGCCCCGGAAGCCGGCCTCGAAGTCCTCACCGTCGGTGTAATGGAAGTAGCGGTATCCGCCGCCGGTGCGAGCGTCCCATGCCTCGATCCGCATTTGCCGGTTGCGCGGGCCGAGCCATCGCGTGACGAACTCCGGTTCGGTGGCGGCGCGGAAGACCAGCGCCGGCGGCGCGTCGAACTCACGCACCACTTCGAGGAACGGCGTGCCCGGCGCTGCGGTGATGGTGGTGGGGTGGTGCGTGGTTGGCGTCATTTCTCCTCCTTGGTTGACTGCTTCGTTGCGTCCTTCATCGAGTCGAGGACGGTGTCGAGGCGGCGATAGCTGCGCTCGAGGTTGAGCCGATAGGTGTCGATCCAACTGGTCAACTCCTCGAGTGCCGCGGCGTCGAGGTGGCACGGACGTTGCTGCCCGTTGCGGCTGCGGGTGATCAGCCCAGCCGCCTCGAGCACCTGGACGTGCCGCGACACCGCCTGCAGCGTGATCTCGAACGGCTCGGCAAGCTCGTTGACCGTCGCCGGCCCACGGGAAAGCCGCGCGATCAGTGCCCGTCGTACCGGGTCGCCGAGTGCGCTGAACGCCCGGTCCAGCCGCTCGTCTGCATCGCTCATGAGGACTATCAACCAATCGTTTTATCAACAGATCAGTTGTATATCACCGCATGCGCAACGTCAAGCCCGGCTGGGGTATAGGCGGCGCGACACGCCAGAGCACGGCCGCGCATGGGATGAGGAAAGGGCCGTCCTAGCCCTTGGGGTCGTACGACGGCTGAATCCGCTTGGCCAGCGTCCGCGCGACCAACTGCGCCTGCTCGGCGGCGAGGCGGCGCTCCTCAGCGCGCCAAACGTGCCACGCCCAAAGGTGCCGGCGGATCGGCCGGCGGCGCTGCCAGTCCTCCATCGCGAAGAACCAGACGCTGTCCGCGACCGCGAGATCGAGCGTGTCCGGGTCGGCGACGGCGTCGGCCGCCTTCACGTACCAGCCGCTCGATGCGAGCCGAAGCCAGCCCGCCATGGACGGGTGCTCGATGCCGCGCAAGGTCGGCGGGATGACACGATGCGGTGCGCCGGGCATGCCTTCACCATCTCCGAACCGCGCAAGAGAAAACAGGGCCGATCGGCCGCACGTGGGTGCGAACCGCACCCCCGATGCGGGCCGAAAGGCCCGGCGGCAGAAGGGCCTGGCGGCAGAAACGCGCTTCCCACCGTGAAGCGCGTTCCCGCCACCTTGACGACGCGGTCTTTCGGCAGGGGAGGGGACCCCGCTGAACGGTCCTGAACCCGTCGTCGCCCTTTCAGCGCTCGGTCGAAGATCGGCGTTACGACGCAGCACGCGGCGCGCTCGCAAACCGGGGCATTAGGGCAAACTGGCTGCTGATGCAGTTCGCCGATCGGGTAGAGGCGGGGCGCAGGCTGGCGGAGGCTCTGCGTGGGCGGGTCAGTGCCGACGCGATCGTGCTCGCGTTGCCCCGCGGCGGTGTCCCGGTGGGATTTGAGGTCGCCGATGAGCTGGGGTTGCCGCTCGACGTGATCGTCGTCCGCAAGGTCGGCGCGCCGTTGCAGCCGGAGTTCGCTCTCGGTGCGGTGGGCGAGGGTGGCGTCACGGTGTTCAACGAGCGGATCGCCGCGCACTTGCCGCAGCGGCCGGGCGAGTTCGAGCGGGTCGCACGCGGCGAGCGCGCCGAGCTGGAACGGCGAACGGCGCGGTTCCGCGAGGGGCGCGCGGCGCTGTCGCTGATCGGGCGTGAGGTGGTGATCGTCGACGATGGCATCGCCACAGGCTCGACGGCGCGGGCGGCCTGCGCGGTCGCTCGAGCGCGCGGCGCGCGGCGGGTCGTGCTCGCCACGCCGGTAGCGCCGCACGGAGTCGAGCAACGGATGAGCGATGTCGCCGACGAAGTCGTCTGCGTACACGAACCTAGTGAGTTCTTCTCGGTGGGCGGCTTCTATACGCACTTTGCGCAGACGCCCGACGAGGAGGTCAGCGAACTGCTGCGGCGCGCAGCGCAACGCCGGACGTAAGGCACACTTGGCCGGTGACCAGTGACGTTCCTGATCTCGGCACGATCTTGTCGGTGTGGGCACACCCGGA